>JAQTNG010000096.1 GCA_028714015.1 Elusimicrobiota bacterium
CTTCCGATCTCTTCAGGTAGTCCTGAGCCTTGGCGCCGATCGCGGACTTCTGCGCGATCTCGGCCCGGAAGATGTCGCCCGTGGCGAGATGCTTGAAGCCGTACCGGTCGGCCAGGCGCTTGGACTGGGTGCCTTTGCCGGAACCGGGCATGCCGAGCAGGATCACGATCACTGCGAGACTCCGCTGCCGACGTTGAACCAGCGCCCCTGGATGCGGCCCTTCTTGAGGAAGCCCTCGTAGTGGCGCATGATCAGATGCGCCTCGAGCTGGCCCATCGTGTCGAGAGCCACGCCGACGGCGATCAGCAGCGACGTGCCGCCGAAGAAGAAAGGGACGTTGAACTGGCGCTTCATGATGTCGGGCATGACCGCGATCGCGGCCACGAACAGCGCGCCGCCGAGGGTGATGCGCTCGAGGATCTTCTCGATGTAATTGGCCGTCGGCTCGCCGGGCCGGATTCCGGGGATGAATCCGCCGGATTTCTTCATGTTTTCGGCCAAATCCACCGGGTTGATCGACACCGAGTTGTAGAAGTAGCAGAAGAAGATGATGAGGCCGGCGTACACCATGTCGTAAATCCAGTTGCCGCCGCGGAAGAAGCGCATCGCGCCCTCGGCCCAGGGCTGGTTCGGCGCGAAGGTCACGATCGTGACGGGCACCGACAGCAGGGACAGCGCGAAGATGACGGCGATGACGCCGCTCTGGTCGACTTTCAGCGGCAGGTAGCTCTGCGAGCCGCCGTACATCTTGCGGCCGACCATGCGTTTCGCGTATTGGACGGGAATCTTGCGCTGGGCGGTCTCGACCCAGACGACGGAGATGACGACGGCGATCAGCGCCGCGAGGATCGCGATCGCGGCGAACAGATTGATTTCCTCGAGGCGGACGAGCTCGAACAGGCTCCAGCCCGCGCCGGGAAGGCGCTCGACGATGCCGGTGAAGATCAGCAGCGAGACGCCGTTGCCGATGCCGGACTCCGTCATCTGCTCGCCGAGCCACATGACGAAGATCGAGCCGGCCGTCATCGTGAGCACGGTCACGCAGTAGAAGGCCCAGGTCGGATCGACGACCGTCGGCAGGCCGCCCGGAGCCTGCATCTTGCTGATCGCGATCGTCAGCCCGAAAGACTGGAAGACGGCGAGGAAGAGCGTCAGGTAGCGGGTGTAGCTGTTCATCTTGCGCCGGCCGAGCTCGCCGTCCTTGGCGAGGCGGTCGAGGAACGGCAGGACGTGCGCGCCCTGCAGCAGGCTCATGATGATCGAGGCGTTGATGTAGGGCACCACGCCCATCGAGAAGATCGAGAAGCGCCCGAGGGCGCCGCCCGAGAACGTATTGAGGAAGCCGAGCAGGCTGCTCTGCTGGGCGTTGAAGATCGCGCGGATGGCGTCGCCGTTGACACCCGGAATCGGGATCGCCGCGCCGACGCGGAAGATCGCGATCGCGCCGAGCGTGAAGAGCACGCGCTTGCGCAGTTCCGGGATTTCGAAGATGTCGCCGAGTCCGCGCATCGCTTAGGCCTTCACGGCCTTGACGATCTCGGCCTTGCCGCCGGCCTTCTCGATCTTTTCCTTCGCGCTGGCGGAGAAGCCGTGGGCGCTGACCTTGATGGCGCGCTTGAGCTCGCCGTCGGCGAGGATCTTGACGGGCTTGCGGCCCTTGATGAGGTTGTGGATGCGCAGGTCCTCGATCGTGATCTCGGCCTTGTTCTTGAACACGCGGTCGAGGGTGCCGAGATCGATCACCTGGTAGACGACCTTGAAGAGGCCGTTGGTGAAGCCGCGCTTCGGGATGCGCCGGATAAGAGGCGTCTGGCCGCCTTCGAAGCCGACGAGCTTGCCGTCGCCCGAGCGGGAGCGCTGGCCTTTCTGGCCGCGCGTCGCGGTCTGGCCGGTGCCGGAGCCCTCGCCCATGCCGAGGCGGATCGGGCGGCGGCGCGAGCCGGGGACGGGCTCGAGGTTGGAGAGAGTGATCGTCTGGACGACGGGAGCTTTCGTTTTGGCCACTTTATTTTCCACGGAGCTTGATGATGTCTTCCTTCGTGCGAAGGAGCTTGAGGGCTTCGAACGTCGCGCCGACCATATTGAAGGCGTTCGACGAGCCGAGGCTCTTGGTGAGGATGTTCTTGACGCCGGCGGCCTCGAGGACCGCGCGCACGCCGCCGCCGGCGATGACGCCGGTACCGGGAGTCGCGGGCT
Organism: Elusimicrobiota bacterium; assembly: GCA_028714015.1. Classification (GTDB taxonomy): domain Bacteria; phylum Elusimicrobiota; class Elusimicrobia; order UBA1565; family UBA9628; genus GWA2-66-18. The sequence goes on from JAQTNG010000096.1 coordinate 2,197, forward strand.
TCATCCAAACCTTGGCGGAGCCGAACTTCGCGACGATCTCGTGCGGGATCGTGCCTTCCGGAACGATCGGGAACTTGATGAGGGCCTTGCGGGCGTGCGCGTTGCCCTTCAGGATGGCGGCCTGCACGTCCTTGGCCTTGCCCATGCCGTAGCCGACCTGGCCGGCCGTGTCGCCGACGACGACGAGCGCGGAGAACGAGAAGCGCTTGCCGCCTTTGACGACCTTGGCCACGCGGTTGATCGTGACGACCGTCTCTTTAAATCCACCCTCTTCGCGCTGGTCGTTGCGTCCGCGGCGCGGGCCGCGGGGACCGCGGCGCTCGCCGCCCTGTCCGCCGCGCTCGGGCCGCTCAACGGCCGCGGGCACGATGGGCTGGGTGGGAACCGTCGACGTCGTTTCGATGGCCATTACAAAATCTCCGTTAGAACTCGAGTCCGCCGGCGCGCGCGGCGTCGGCCAAGGCCTTGACGCGGCCGTGATAGATGTACGCGCCCCGGTCGAACATGACCTTCTTGACGCCGGCCTTCACGGCCTTCGCGGCGATGCTCTCGCCGACCTTCTTCGCCGCCTCGATGCTCTGATGCGACTTCATCGCCTTGCGCAGGTCCTTGTCGAGCGAGGACGCCGCGGCCAACGTCACGCCCTTGTTGTCGTCGATGACCTGGGCGTAGATGTACTTGAGGCTGCGGTGCACCGTCAGGCGCGGCCGCTCGCCGCGGTGCTCGAACAGACGCTTGCGCGTGGCGGTCTTGCGGAATTCGGAACGAACCCATTTGTTCTTCATTTACTTCTTGCCTCCCGCTCCGGCGCTGGCGCCGGCCGCGGTCTTGCCCGCCTTCTTGCGGACGTATTCGCCCTGATAGCGGATGCCGGTTCCCTTATAGGGCTCGGGCTTGCGCAGCTCGCGGATGTCCGCGGCGGCGGCGCCGACCGCGTCTTTGCTGATGCCGGACACGGTGAGCAAAGTCTTCTTCGCGTCGACCGTGATCGTCACGCCCGCGGGGGCGAGGAAAATGACCGGGTGCGATTTGCCAAGAGCGAGCGTGAGCTTCTGGCCCGCGATCTCGGCGCGGAAACCGAGGCCGTGGATCTCGAGGATCTTCGAGTAGCCGACGGCCACGCCCTGAACGAGGTTGTTCAGGCGGGCGCGGGTCATGCCCCAGATCGCCGAGGCGTCGCGAGCGACCGTGATGTCGGTGGTCAGGATGACTTCCTGCCCCTTGATTTCGGCCTTGACGTAAGGGTGAAGAGCTTCTTTAAGCTCTCCCTTGGGCCCCTTCGCGGTGACGAGGTTGCCGTCCAGCTTGAGCTGGACGCCGCTGGGGATGACGACGGGCTGCTTTCCAATTCGGGACATGTTAGATCACCACACCTGGCAGAGAACTTCGCCGCCGGCCTTCTTTTCCTTCGCCATCGCGTCGGTCATGATCCCCTGCGACGTGGACATGATCGTGACCGAGAATCCGCCGCGCGACTTGGGAATGTTGTCGTGCGGACGATAAATGCGCAGGCCGGGCTTCGACACGCGCTGGATCCCGCGGATGACGGCTTCCTTGGTCGGGGAGTACTTCAGGAACACGCGGATCGTGCCTTGCTTGTTGGTCCCGTTGTACAGGGTCTTGAAGTTGGCGATGAAGCCCTCTTCCTTCAAGACGCGGACGACTTCCATTTTCATCTTCGACATGGGGACGTCGACGCGGTCCTTCTGTCGGATGTTGGCGTTGCGGATGCGAGTGAGCAGGTCGGCGATGGGGTCCATGATTACCTTACCACGAGGATTTCTTGATGCCCGGCAGTAGACCCTGGTGGGCCATCTTCCGGAAGCACATGCGGCACAGGCCGAAGTCGCGGTAGAACGCGCGAGGACGGCCGCAGATCTGGCAGCGGTTGCGGTGACGCGTGGAGAACTTGGGCGTCTTGGTCATCTTGGCGCGCCATGCGGTGGTGGCCATAACTTAGTTTCTCCCCGGGTTAGCGGCTTGTTCCGGCGTCTTGAAAGGCATCCCGAGCTCCTTGAGGAGGTCGAGGCTGAGGTCGTCCTTGCCGCCGCCGATCACGAACGAGATGTTCATGCCGCGCTGCTGCGGGACGCGTTCGGACTTGATCTCGGGGAAAATGAGCTGCTCCTTGAGACCGAGGTTGAAGTTGCCGCTGCCGTCGAAGCCGCGAGGCTCGAGGCCGCGGAAGTCGCGGATGCGGGGAATCGAGACCGCGATGAGGCGGTCCAGGAACTCCCACATCCGGTCGCCGCGCAGGGTGACGCGCACGCCGATCGGCATGCCCTGGCGCAGCTTGAAGTTGGAGATCGACTTCGTGGCCTTGCGGACCTGGGGCCACTGGCCGGTGATCAGCGCCAGCTCCTCGCGCGCGTTGTCCAGCATCTGGACGTTGTCGCGGGCTTCGGAAACGCCGATGTTGACCACGATCTTGCTCAGGTTCGGAACCTCGTGCTTGTTCGTCATCCCGTGCTTTTCCATGAACGCGGGGACCACGCTCTCGCGATAAAAAGTCTTGAGGCGCGGAACCGGGTGCTCGGTCTCGCGGCCGTCCGGGTTCAGCTCGAACGCCGGTCCGGCCTTGGAGGCGGCCTGCTTCTCGAGGCCCGCCTTCTTGGCGGCCTGAGCGGCCTTGTTCGCCGCCGCTTTCGCCTTCGTGTCGTCTGTCGTTTTCTCAGCCATGGTTCCTTACCTGAATATTAGGCGATCGTCTCGCCGGACTTTGCGATGCGGGACTTGTCGCCGTTCGCGGCGGTCTTGATGCGCACGCGGGTGGGCTTGTTGGTCTTCGGGTCGAGGAGCATGACGTTGCTCATCGACATCGGAGCCTCGATCTTCGTGATGCCGCCGGGATCGGTCTGCGTCGGCTTCTTGTGCTTCGTCACCATGTTGATCTTGGCGATCAGCACGCGGGTCGGCGTGAACGCGTCTCCCGCGATGAGCTCGAGCACCTCTCCGGTCTTGCCCTTCTCCTTGCCGGAGATCACGATGACCTTATCCTTCTTCTTGATCTTGAACTTCATGTCAGACGACCTCCGGGGCGAGGGACACGATCTTCAGGAACTCCTTGTCGCGCAGCTCGCGCGCCACGGGTCCGAAGACTCGGGTGCCCTTCGGCTCGTTCTTGTCGTCGATCAAGCACGCGGCGTTGTCGTCGAAAGAAACGTGGGAGCCGTCGGCGCGGCGCAGGTTGCGCTTGACGCGCACCACGACCGCCTTGACGACCGTTCCCTTTTTGATCGCGCCGTTCGGGAGAGCGTCCACGACGGAGCAAACGATGATGTCTCCCAAGGACGCGTAGCGGCGGTACGAGCCGCCCATCACGTGGAAGCACTGCAGGCGGCGGGCGCCGGAGTTGTCGGCGACGTTGACCATCGTGCGTAGCTGGATCATTTGGCGTTAGCCTCCGCCAGGCCCTTCGGCGCGGCCTTCACGATGCGGACGATGCGCCAGCGCTTGAGCTTGGACATCGGGCGCGTGCTGGCGATCTCAACGACGTCGCCCTCGCGGGCCTCGTTGTTCTCGTCGTGCGCGTGGAACTTCTTGGACTTCTTCATGATCTTCTCGTAGAAGGGGTGCCGGACGGAGCGGGACACGCGGACGGTGCGGGTCTTGTTCATCTTGTCGGACACGACGACTCCTTCGAGAGTCTTGCGGTTGCCGCGATCGAGATCGAGCTCGGCGGCGGCGGGAGCGGCGGCGGTCTTCGTCACTTCGCGGCCTCCTTCACGGACAGTTGAGTCTTGAGGCGCGCGATCTCGCGGCGGAGAAAGCGCAGCTCCATGGGATTCTTGAGCGGGGCGACGTTGTGCTGGAACGTGAGCTTCGCGCGCTTCTCGAGCGCGGTCCGCAGGGCGTTTTTCAGCTCCGTCGGGTTTAAGGCGGTCTTGTCTTGCGTCGCGGTCGTCTTAATCTTCTTGTCGGCCATATATTTAGATGTGCTCTCGGACGACGAACTTGGTGAGGATGGGCAGCTTGTAGGAGGCCATCTTGAGGGCCTTCTTGGCTTCGTCGAGGGTCAAACCGCCGACCTCGAACAGCATGCGGCCGGGACGAACCACCGCGGCCCAATGATCGGGAGCGCCCTTACCCTTACCCATGCGGGTTTCGGCGGGGTGCTTGGTGATGGCCTTGTCGGGGAAGATGCGGACCCAGAGCTTGCCGCCTTTCTTGAGGTGGCGGCTGATGGTCACGCGGCTCGCCTCGATCTGGCGCGCGGTCACCCACTTGGGCTCGAGCGCCTTGAGGCCGAACTCGCCGAACGCGAGGCTGACGCCGCGCTTCGCCGGTCCCTTGATGCGGGGGTGCGAGTGGGGCTTGCGGTACTTGACGCGCTTGGGCATCAGCATGTCAGCGTCCCCCTTCCGGCGCGGGCGCCGGCGCGGGCGCCGCGGGCTGCTCACCGCTCTCGATGGACATCGCGGCCGCGACGAGCGCCGCCTCTTTCTTGGCCATCAGCTGAAGTTCCTTGAGGGACTTCACGAAATGCTGCTTCTTGAAGATCCAGACCTTCACGCCGATGAGGCCGGCGTGCGTCATGGCTTCGGCCGTGCCGTAGTCGACGTCGGCGGCGAAGGTGTGCAGGGGCACGCGGCCCTCGCGCTGCCACTCGCGGCGCGAGATTTCGGCGCCGTTGACGCGGCCCGAGATCATGACCTTGATGCCGAGGGCGCCGGACTGGATCGTGCGCTCCATCGCGCGGCGCATCGCGCGGCGATGGGCGATGCGCTTCTCGAGCTGAACCGCGATCGAGTCCGCGACGAGGCGGCTGTCGAGCTCGGGATCCTTGATCTCCATGACGTTGACGTACGTCTTGCGGGAGGTCATCGCTTCCACGTTCTTTCTAAGAGCCTCGATGTCGGCGCCCTTCTTGCCGATCACGACGCCGGGGCGGGCCGTGTGGATGTTGACGCGCAGGTAAGAGCCCGCGCGCTCGATGCCGACCCAGCTGACCGCGGCCATGCGGAAGGCCTTGCGGACGAGGTTGCGGATCTTGAAGTCCTCGCCGATGAGGGCGGGAGCGTCCTTGGTGGAGAACCACTTGGACTGCCAGTCGTGAATGTAGCCGAGGCGGAGCGCGTTCGGATGGATCTTATTGCCCATGGTGTCTTACTTCCCTTTGCCGGCGACGCGCTCATCGCTGACGATGACGGTCAAGTGGCAGACTTTTCGTTTGAAGGTATAGGAGCGGCCCTGCGGAGCGGGCAGCATGCGCTTCATGTTCCCCATCGGTCCCATCGTGGACCAGCACTCCTTGATGAAGACTTTTTCGGGGTTGATCTGATGGCCGTTCTTCGCGGCCTGATTGACGAGGTTCGCCGCGGCGGAACGGACGGCCTTGCCGACCATGACCGAGCAGATGCGGGGCATCATCGGGATGATCCGCTCGGCTTCGAGCACCGTCTTGCCGCGGATCTCCTTGAGGACCTGGCCGACCTTGCGCGTTCCGTATCGCTGAAACCGAGAGTGAGCTGTGGCTTCCATGTTATTTCTCTTTATCCGTTAAGACTTCGCGTCCGCGTCCTTGTGCGTCCCGCCGTGGCTCTTGAAGAAGCGGGTGAATGAGAATTCGCCGAGCTTGTGGCCGACCATCTGCTCGTTGACGTAAACAGGCAAGAACTTCCGGCCGTTGTGGACGGAAAAGGTATGCCCGACGAATTCAGGCGTGATCGTGCAGCGCCGCGCCCAGGTCTTGATCGGCTTCTTCTCGCCGGCGGTGTTCTGCTTCTGCACTTTCTTCAGCAGCTTCGGCTCGACGTAAGGTCCTTTTTTAGTAGATCGGCTCATAATTCCTCTTTATCCCGCGTGCTGCGCCGAGCGGCGCCGGTCGGAGACGATCATCCAGCCCCAGACCTTCTTCTTGTTGCGGGTCTTAAAGCCCTTGGACAGCTGGTTCCAGGGGGAACGCGGATGGTTGTTGCCCTTGGACTTGCCGCGGCCGCCGCCGAGCGGATGGTCGGTCGCGTTCATGGCGCCGCCGCGGACGGTCGGGCGGATGCCGAGGTGGCGGTTGCGGCCGGCCTTGCCGAGCGTGATCGTGTTGTGCTCGAAGTTGCCGACCTGGCCGATCGTCGCGTAGCAGGAGTCGGGCACCATGCGGACTTCGCCCGACGGCATCTTGATCTGCGCGTAGCCGCCGTCCTTCGCCATCAGCTGGGCCTGGGTGCCGGCCGAGCGCATCATCTGCGCGCCCTTGCCCGGGTTCAGCTCCACGCAATGAATGAAGGTACCTTCAGGAATCTTGATGAGGGGCAGGGCATTGCCTGTCTTGATCTCGGCCTCGGGCCCGCTCATGATCGCGTCGCCGACCTTCATGCCGGCGGGCTGCACGATGTAGCGCTTCTCGCCGTCCGCGTAGTTCACGAGGCAGATGCGGGCCGAGCGGTTCGGATCGTACTCGATCGAGACCACCTTGCCGGGAACGCCGGCTTTATCAAAACGCTTGAAGTCGATCGCGCGGAACGCGCGCTTGTGGCCGCCGCCCTGATGGCGAACCATGATCATGCCGGTGTTGTTGCGGCCGCCCTTGCGGGTCAGCTTGGACACGAGGCTCTTCTCGGGAACGTTGGTGGTGACGTCCGAGTAGTCCTGGGAGGTCATCCCGCGGCGGGAAGGCGTGTACGGCTTATAGGATTTGATTGCCATGATATTTTCTCTTAGGCGGCCGGCGTCGCGAAGTCGATTTTCTGGCCCTTGGCCACGGTCACGATCGCCTTCTTCCAGTCGGGGCGCATGCCGCCGCCGCGGCCGAACCGGCGGAACTTGCCCGGGACGACCATCGTGCGGATCTTCTCGACTTCAACCTTGAACATCGTCTCGACGGCGCGCTTGATGTCGGTCTTCGTCGCGTCGGGAGCGGCTTCGAAAAGGTACTGATTGTACTTCTCCTGGATGCCCGTGCCCCGCTCCGTGAGGAGGGGCCGGACCAGGATCGCATGAAGAGCTTTATCGGACATCGTCGTACTCCCTTAATTCCAGCGCGCGCCGAGCTTCTCGAGCGCGGGCTGCGTGATCACGAGCTTCTTGCAGTAAAGAACCTCGTAGGCGTTGATATCCGCCGCGAGGCGGACCGCCACGGTGGCGAGGTTGCGGGCGGCCAGGACGAGCGCCGGGTTCGGCGCGTCGAGGACGATGAGCGTCTTCCCCTCGCAGCCGAGCTTCGCCAAGGTCGCCGCGACGAGCTTCGTCTTCGGCTCCTTCAGCGTGAAATCCTTGACGCAGATGAGGCTGCCGTCCTGCGCGCGGGCCGACAGGGCCTGAGCGAGGGCGAGCTTCGCCTTCTGGCGAGGAAAGTCGAGGCGAGCGCCGCGGCCCATGCGCGGGCCGTGAATGATCGCGCCGTGGCGCCACAGGCCGGAACGGATCGAGCCCGAGCGGGCGCGGCCGGTTCCCTTCTGCTTCCACGGCTTGCGGCCGCCGCCGGACACCGTCGTGCGGCTCTTGGTGTTCGAGGTCCACGCGCGCTGGTTGGCGAGGTAGATGGTGACGAACTCGTGCAGGAAGCGCTTCTCGGGCTTGTGACCGAAGATGTTTTCGGCCAAGGTCACGGTGCCAGTCTCTTTGCCGTTGACGTCGATGATTTTAGCGTCCATTCTGATTCCTTACTTCTTGATGGCGCCGGGTTTGACGGCGGCCTTGATGATGTTACCCATCTTGTCCTTCTTGATGAGAGACTTGACGGTGTCGACGCGGATCTTCTTGCTCTTGACGGTCTCGAAAATCGTCACGAGGCCGCCGCGAGGGCCGGGGACGGCGCCCGCGACATAAATCAGGTTCTTCTCGGCGTCGACGGCGACGACCTCGATCTTCATGGTCGAGGTGACGACGTTGCCCATGTGGCCGGCCATGCGCTGGCCGGGCATGACGCGTCCGAGAGAGCGGCGCGAGGCGAGCGAGCCCGGCGAACGCTCCTTGTCCGACGCGCCGTGCGAGGCGGGCAGACCCTTGAAGTTGTGGCGCTTCATGACGCCGGCGAAGCCCTTGCCTTTGCACACGCCCTGAACGTCGACATAGTCGCCGGTCTTGAAGGTGTCGGCGAGGACGGTCTGGCCGGCCTCGAGGCCCGTCAGGTTCGCCATGCGGATCTCGCGCACGTACTTCTGCGAGGGGACGCCGGCCGCCTTGAACTGACCGCGCTCGGCCGAGTTCCGGGACTTGTCCTTGATCGTGCCGAAGCCGAGCTGGACGGCATCGTAGCCGTCCTTGGACTCGGCGGTCTTGACCCGGAGAACGGGGCAAGGCCCCGCCTGGATGACGGTCACGCCGTAAAGGTTCTGGTCCTTGGGGTGGAAGATCTGCGTCATGCCGATCTTCTCGCCCAGGATCGCGCGGAACGTCGCCGGAGCCTTCTTGACTCCGCCGGCCGCGGCCGTCGCTTCAGTCGTCTGCTGCTCGCTCATAGTTTAATCCTAAAAAAAAATACAAAAAGACGCCCTACAGCTGGAAAGCCTGGAAAGGCCGTCCGCCAAGCTCGACTAGAGCTTGATTTCGACGTCGACGCCGGCCGGCAGATCGAGCTTCATCAGCTCATCCACCGTCTTGGAAGTCGTCGAGTTCAGCTCGATGAGGCGCTTGTGAATGCGCATCTCGAACTGCTCGCGCGACTTCTTGTCGACGTGCGGAGACCGCAGCACGGTGTACTTCTTGATGTGCGTCGGCAACAAGATGGGGCCGGAAACGACAGCTCCCGTTCGCTGGGCCGTCTCGACTATCTTTCCGACGCTGGCGTCGAGGACGCGGTGGTCGTAAGCGCGAAGGCGGATGCGGATTCTTTGCTGCGGATTGTTGGTCTCAGCCATATTATACCCTATTCCTGGATCGATTTAACGCGTTATTTTTACGCGATGATGTCGGCGACGACGCCGGCGCCGACCGTGTGGCCGCCTTCGCGAACGGCGAAGCGCAGGCCCTTCTCCATCGCGATCGGCGCGATCAGCTCGCACTCGATGTCGATGTTGTCTCCC
>JAQTNG010000097.1 GCA_028714015.1 Elusimicrobiota bacterium
CATCGCGACGAACGCCCGCACCCGCCCCGAGGACGTGCTCGAGAGCCTCGGGCGGATCGTGCGCCTGCGCGAGGAGTGCGGCGCGGCGTTCGGATTGCTCGAGCCCGTGATCGCCCATCTCGTCTCCTTCCCCGGGACCGCGAGCCTGCGCGCGCTCCAGCGCGAGGGCCTGGACGCGTGCGTCGAGCGCCGCGGGATCCTGGCCGTTCCGGGCTTTCCCGAATTCGATTATCCTCTCACCGTCCGCGACGTGCCCGCCGACCGCGACGTCGCGGCCTGGGCGGAGAGGCTGCAGATGAAGGGCCCGGGCGTGGATTGGGAATCCGAGTACGAAGGGCTGCTGTTCGAGTGGCTGCTGCTCAGCGAGCGCCTCGGCGCGCGCGGCGAGAATCGCGAGCGCGCCGCGCGCCTGCGGCGCGCCGTGGACGCGCAGGCGGCCTTCATGCGGACGGCGGCATGAGCGCGCACCGGAGCCTGAAGGCCAATCTGCAGCTGTTCGTGACCCGCCGCTGCCAGCTGCGCTGCCGCTACTGCCCCATTCTCAAGGGCGAGTCCGTCATGCCGCTCTCGACGGCGCTCAAGGGCGCCGACCTCCTCCTGGGCCACGGCTCCTCGCGGGTGCGGCTCGACTTCGGCGGGGGGGAGCCCCTGCTCAACTTCGACGTGGTGCGCGAGGTCTCGGACTACGCCGCGCGCCGCGCGCGTGATCTGGGCAAGGACCTCAGCTTCTACATGGTCACCAACGCCGTCCTGGTCGACGATGCGGTCCTCGCGTGGGCCCGCAGCCGGCGCGTGCTCCTGGAATTCAGCATGGACGGGGCGCGCGAGGACCACAACCGCTTCAAGTCCGCCTACGACCGCGGCCTCGATCCCTACGCGGCCACGCGCGCGGGCGTGGAGCGCGCGCAGCGCGCGGGCGCTGCGCACTTCGTCATCATGGTCGCCAGCCCCGCCAACGCGCGCCGCCTCGCGGAGAACTTCGAGCATCTCTTCGACATCGGCGTGCGGCGCGTGGACCTGAGCTACGCCATCGGGGGCATTTGGTCCGCCGAGGACGAGGCCGTCTACTTCGAGCAGGTGTCGCGCGTCCTGACCCGCCACGCCCGCGCGCTCGGCTCCGGCGAGATCCAGCTCGGCAACGCGCGCCAGCGCGTCGAGCCCACGGTGCTCAACAGCGAACTGATGGTCGATCCGGACGGCTCGCTCCATCAGATGAGCGAGTGGATGTTCGAAACGACGCCGTCGTCGGCCCCCGCGCCGTTTCCCGTCGGCACGCTCGACACGGTCAAGGACATCAACGCCCTTCGTTGGAGCCGGTTCCACTCTTACTATACGCTCGCGACCATGTATGAGGGCAACGCCGAGGTCCGCGCCGCCCTTCTGAATAATATTTCCTTCGGCCTGCGCGTGGGGAAGTTCTTCCGCGCGGCCTCGGGACGTCTGGGGAAGGTGCCGGCGTGACGAGCGTCTACGAGGCCTCGATGGACCGCGCCGAGCACGCCTTGATCAACGCCGATAAAGACGGCGGCGTGTCGGCGCGCCGGATATTGGCGGCGTTCGACGCCGCCTTGTTCGAGGCCCTGAGACGGGCCGAGAGCGCGCCGGACGGCTCCGCGGCCGCTTCGCGGCGCGCGGAAATAAAAAGTCTGGCATTCTATCGACGGCGCCTTCTCGGGCGGCTCATCAAAGCCGGTGTGCGCCCCACCGGAGACCACCTTCGCGCCTTATTTTCCGGCTCGGGAAGCGACCGGCTTATCTTGCTTGTCACCCATGCCTGCCAGCTGCGCTGCGCGTATTGCCGCGTGCGCAAGTACGGCGCGACGATGGACGCCGGGACGGCGGAGGCCGGCGTTCGCTGGCTGATGAGCTCGCTGCGCCGCGACGTGGAGCTGCAGTTCTTCGGCGGCGAGCCGCTCCTGGCCCTGAGCGTCGTGCGCCGCGCCGTCGCTCTCGCGGAAACCTCGGCCCGCAACGCGGGGAAAACCGTGCGCTTTCTCCTGACGACCAACGGCCTGGCGCTTGACGAGGAGGCGGTTTCCTTCTTGCGGGCGCATCGCTTCACCGTGGAGGTGAGCTGCGACGGCACGATGAGCGCCCAGGACGCCCAGCGCCCGACGGCGAAGGGCACGAGTTCTTGGTCCGCTCTGCGTTCCGGCGTGGAGCGCCTGCGCCGGGCCGAGGTCCCCTATCAGGTCATCGCCGTGGTCATGCCCGAGGACGCGGCGCTCGCGCACGAGCGCGTGACGGCGCTGGCGGCGATGGGCCACCGGCGCATCCAGATCAACTACGCGCTCGGCCGCCACTGGACCGACGAGCAGGCCGACGCCCTGCGCGGGTCCATGGCGCGCGCCGCGGTCATCGCCCGGCGCCTGGGCGTCGAGCTGGTCAACCTCACCGTGAAGCGCCGCGAGCCGGTGGTGCTCAACAGCGAGCTCACGGTGGACTGCGACGGCACGGTCTATCGCGAGACCGGCGTGTGCCTGGAGGAGGACTTCCAGGAGATGAAGAAGCGCTTCCGCGTCGCGGACGTCCGCAGCGCCGGGCTTTTCGAGACCTACGGGGCCACGCCGTTCGACAACTTCGCCATCCTCGCCTCGGCGTACGGCCGCGGCGCGATGCGCCGCACCTTGCTCAGCAATCGCGAGCTCGGCCGCTCGTTCGCGGAGGCGAAGTGAAGGTCATCCTGCTCAACCCGCTCAATCCCGACCCGCCCCCGGCCTACTTCGGCGCGCCGTACGGCCTTTCCCTGCTCGGCGCCATCCTGAAGGCTCGCGGCGTGACGGTCATCGGCCGCGACTACGACCGGTTCACGACGGAGGAGATGCTGGCCGACGCGACGGCTCTGCTCGACGCGGAGCGCCCGGACCTGGTCGGCGTTACCTGCCAGAGCTCCAACCGCGGCGCGGTCTCGGTCCTGGTCAAGCATCTCAAGGCCCGCGTCCCCGGCCTGCGCGTCGTCGTCGGCGGCGCCTTCGCGAGCTCCGACCCCGCGGTGGTCCTGCGCCGGACGGGGGCCGACTGGGTCGCGGTCGGCGACGGCGAGGAGACCTTGCCCGAGCTGGTCTCGGCCCTGCAGAGCGGCGGCGACGGGCGCGGCATCGCGGGCCTCGTCTGGTCCGAGGACGGCAAGGCCGTGAGCGCGCCCGAACGCGAGCCGTTCACCGACCTCGACTCCCTGCCCGACCCGGACTTCGATCTCTTCGCGGCCGCCGCCAACCTGGCCCGCTTCCGCCGCCCGCGCGCGGAGGCCCTGGCCGGGCCCGTGACCGCGGCGGGGCGGCGCTGCCTCGCGATGCACAGCGCCATCATGGTCCTGAGCTCTCGCGGGTGCGTGTATCGCTGCGTCTTCTGCCCCATGAGCACCTTCAAGGGGAAGCCCCGCCTCCACTCTCCCGCCTATTTCGTGCGCCAGGTCGCCGCAATGGCCAAGCGCTACCAGTGGCGCGATTTCGTCTTCGGCGACAACTTCTTCACCCGCGACCGGAAGCGCGTGCTGGAGATCTGCGCCCTGCTGCGCCGCGAGGCGCCCGGCATCCGCTGGATCTGCATGACGCGGGCCGACGCGATGGATCCGGTGCTGGCCCGCGAGATGGCCGCCGCCGGCTGCCGCGAGATCTCCTACGGCATCGAGACCGGCTCGCCGCGGGTGCAGAAGGCGATCGGCAAGCATCTGGACCTCGGCCTCGTGCCGTCCGCTTTCGCCGCCACGCGCGAGGCGGGGATGCAGGCGGTCCTGATGCTCATGGTGGGCAATCCCGGCGACGACCTCGAGTCCACGCGCGAGACCGCGGTCTTCCTTCGCGGCGTTGACCCGGACCGGGTGCTCGTGCACAAGACCAAGGTCTATCCCGGCACCGGCATCCACGCGACCGCGTCGGCCGCCGGAGTGGTCCCTCCCGGCTTCTACGACGGGGACGATCGAGAGGCCCCGGTGTACACGGTCGAGCGCACGCTCGCCGAGATCGAGGAGATGAAGGCCCTCCTGCCTTCCCGCACGCACTACGTCGAGGCGGCGGCCGGCTGCGTCAACGGCTGCTGCGCCTTGCGCCGTCCGGCGAAAAAGACCGATCAGGCCTTGTCCGCCGCGCTGGCTCAGGCGGCTTTGCGCGCCGAACGGGCCGTGCTCGGCGGGGGGGAGTCGCTTCTGATCGCCGGGCTGGAGAGCGTCCTCGACGACGCCGAGGCTCTGCAGCTGCACGACCTGAGCCTCTACACCACGGGCCGTCCCCTCGCCGATCCGCGCAAGGTCGCCCGTCTGCGCGCGCGGCGGGAAATGCGGCGCGTGGTCGTGCCGCTGTTTTCTCCCGACGCGGCGCGGCACGACGGCCGCGCCCGCGTGCCCGGGGCGCTGGCCCAGACGAAGCTCGGGCTGCGCCGGTGGATGCGCAGCGGCGGCGAGGTCTGGGCCTGGCTTCTTCCCATGCAGGAGGATCTCGCGGATCTCGCCTCCTGGACGCGCCGTCTGGCCGCGGAGGGCGTGCGGGAGGCGCTGCTGGTTCATCGCGAGCCGCCGCCGGGCTGGGGCGACCTGCCGCTCGAGGACTGCCCCCGCCTGAAGCCGTTCGCCGAGGCCGCGGGCGAGGCCGCCGCGGCCGCCCGCGAGGCGGGGATGGCTTTGTCCGTGTTCGGCCTGCCTCCCTGCCTGTGGGACGGCAAGGCCGCGCCGCGCCACGAGGGACGCGCCCTCTATGACGAGGCGGTCTCCGGGGCGGAGGCGGCGGTCTCCACGCGGTCGCGTCGTATTCCGCGCCTGGCCTTCGGGGCGGCCTGCGGCGCATGCGCGCTGCGCCCCTCCTGCGACGGCGTCTGGGCGGATTATCTGGCCCGCCACGGGGAAGGAGAGCTGCGTGCCGCCTGAGGCCTTTCGCCGCGAGGCGCGCTCGGTCATGCTGATGACCACCTACGAGTGCCAGCTTCGCTGCGCCTACTGCCAGGTGCAGCGCGGGCCCCGGCGCATGGACGAGGCGACCGCCCGCCGCGGCGCGGATCTTCTTCTGTCGTCGCGCGCCGGGCATCTCATCCTCAATTTCTTCGGCGGCGAGCCGCTGCTGGCCTGGGACCTCGTGCGCAAAACGGCGCTGTACGCCCGCGAGCGCCGCGGGGGAAGGCCGCTGCGGATCAACCTCACCACCAACGGCCTTCTTCTCGACGAGGAGAAGATCGCGTTCCTCAAGAGCGTGGACGGCTACGTGCATCTGAGCCTCGACGGGACCTCGGAGGGGAACGTCTCTCGCCTGCGCGGCACCGGCGCGGGCGCCCAGGCCGCGATGGAGGGCGCCCTGCGCCGGCTCGAGGCCTCCGGCCTTCCCTACCACGTCAACGCCGTCGTGGATCCCGCGCGCGCGGCCGCCTTCGATTCGGATCTTCTGGCCCTTGAGGGCCTGGGGGCGCGGCGCATACAGTTCGGCTATCGCGTCGGCGTGCTCTGGACCCCGCCGGCGATGACCGCGCTTCTGGCCGCGCTCGATCGCTATGCGCTCCGCGGCCGCGCCGAGCTCATCAACCGGAGCTCGGACAGCGAGCCCGTGATGCTCAGCCGGGAGGTCATCGTCGACACCGACGGGGACATCTACTGGGACGGGGGAATCTTCCTCGAGGCGGCCCTGCCCAAGGTGCGCGACGCGCTGCGCCTGGGCCGTCTCGACGACGCTCCCGACGTGGACGCCTTCGACGGCGACGCGCGCAAGCCCTACGACCGCCTGCTGGCCGCCTATCCCGCGAACACGAAGGGCGGGCACATCGTGCTCAACAACATCAAGGCGGGGCTGTCGCTGAAGCGCCACTGGATGGGAAGCCGCGGCGCCGAGGACCCCGCCGTCCGGCGCGGCGTGGTTCAGGCGGGGCTCGCCGAGCAGGATCGCTTCCTCAAGGAGCGCATGCCCGGGCTCGACCGGCTTTTTCTCTTCCTGCGCGGCGGCTGCGATCTGGACTGCGTCTTCTGCCGCAACAAGCCGGAGAAGGACTTCCAGACGCTCGACGAGGCGGACGCCTTCCTCACGGAGAACGGCTCCCTGCGGCGCTCGAAGATCGCCTTGGTCGGCAACGAGCCGACGGCGCACCCGAGGATCGGCGACATCGTGCGCTTGTGCCGCCGGCGCGGCTTCACGGACGTCGAGATCATGACCTCCGGCCTGCGCCTGGCGGCTCTCGCGCGGCCGCTGGCCGACGCCGGCGCGTCGTCCTACGCCCTGGCCCTCCACGGCTCCCGCGCCGAAATCCATGACGCCGTGACGCGCAGCCCGGGGTCCTTCGACGCCGCGATGCGCGGCGCGAAAGCCGCCGAGGCGGCCGGCGCCCGCGTCTTCGTGCATGCCAGCGCCTGCCGGACGAACCTCGCCGATCTTCCGGCCCTTGAAGCGCTGTGCCGCAAGCAGGGGCGCGCGTTCTCGATCCATCCTCTCCGGCCCAAGGACCCCGCCGGCATGAACGCGCGCTATCACGAGGTCGCGCCGGGCTACGCCGAGCTGCGCGCGGCCCTGACCGGGCGCGTGCGCTCGCTGACCGGGTTCCCCTCGTGCGTGGCGCGCGAGATCCAGGGGACGGCCTCGTGCCCGGACGAGAGCGTGGCCGACGCGATGAAGCTCTATCTTCATCATCAGGCCTTCTTCAAGCCCGAGGAATGCCGCGGCTGCGCGGAGCGGGAGAATTGCGCGGGGACCTTCGAGGAGCATCTCCGGGAACGGCCCGCGGAGAAAAAGGAGCTGATCCGCTCATGACGACCGCGAGGCGCCTCGAGCTCCATCTCTCCTACATCTGCGGCCAGAAGTGCGGCTTCTGCTCGGAGAGCGTGCGCATGGCGCGGTGGCGGCACGCTCCTTTGAAGGGCGAGGAGATCTCGTCAGTGCTGCTCGAGCGGCGCAAGGCCGGCTTCAATCATGTGACCTTCACGGGCGGCGAGCCGACGGCCCACCCCCTGCTGCCCGCGGCGCTCGGCGCGGCGCGCAAGCTCGGCTTCAACACCTATCTGACGACCAACGGCGGGCTGTTCGCCCGGGAGGAGTACGCGCGCGAGGTCCTGCCGCTCGTCGACGAGATCTGCCTGTCCGTGCACGGCCCCGACGCCGAGTCGCACGACGCCGCGGCCGAAACGCCGGGCTCGTTCGCCCGGGCGATGAGCGCGCTTGAGAACATCGAACGCCACGGAGCGAGCGCCTATCTTCTCACCAACACCGTCGTCACGCGCCGGAACTGGGAGCGCGTGCCGGAGACCTTGAGCCTGCTGACCTCTCATCCGAAGATACGCCACTGCCTGCTGTCCAACGTCGCTCCCGAGGGGCGCGCGGCGGCGGCCTACCGTTCCCTGGCCGTGCCGCTGGCGGCTTGGCGCGAACGCCTGCCCGAACTCGCCCGCCCTTTCGAGGACGGCCGCGTGGTTCTGCGCCTGTTCGGCCTGCCGCTGTGCGTGCTGGGCGGGCGCGACGAGCTGTCCAACGACGCCCATTTCTCGCCGCGCGTGACCGTGGAGCGGCGCGGCGCGCGGGGCAGGCCCAGCCTGATCGCGATCGCAAGCCGCGACGCCTCGCGCCGCCGGAGCAAGCCTTTGACCTGCCGCTCCTGCGAGGCGAGCGGCGACTGCGCCGGAGTGTTCAACCGGTACCTCGCCGCGTTCGGAAGCTCGGAACTCACGCCCCGGAGGGCGAACTAATGGCCACACTCGCCTATCTGCAGGTCGCGCGCATCTGCAACCAGAAATGCCTCTTCTGCTCCAACCCGGAGAACGGGCGCGTGATCTCCTGGAAGGAGGCGACGGACCTGGTGGATTCCTTCACCGAGGAAAAGGCCGCGGGCGTGATCATCACGGGAGGCGAGCCGACCTTGTTCGACCGCCTTCCCGAGCTGGTGGCCTACGCCCTCAAGAAGGGCCTGCCGCCGCGCCTCATCACCAACGGCCAGCGGGTGTGCAAGCTCGACTACCTCAAGGCGCTCGTGGACGCCGGCCTCGATCACATGCACATCTCGGTGCACTCGGCCAAGGCCGAGGTCCAGGGCGAGCTCACGGGCAACAAGAACTCCCTGCCCAATATACTGCGCGCCCTGGAGAACGCCGGGAAGCTGGGAGTCCGTGTGGACATCAACACCGTGATCAACAGCCGCAACGCGGGCCACCTCAGCTTCACGCCGCGCTTTCTCGTGTCGCGCTTCCCTTTCCTCAATCATTTCGTCTGGAACAACCTGGACCCGCTGATGAACGCCGCTTCGCTCAACCCCGAGCTCGTGCCCAAGCTTCGCTCCTTCGAGGTGGAGCTCCATCGCGCGATGACCTGGCTCACCGAGGCCGGGAAGAGCTTCCGCGTCGAGCGGGTGCCGCTGTGCTTCATGTCCGACTTCGGCCATTTCTCCACGGAGACGCGCAAGTTCATCAAGGACGAGGGCCGCGACATCTATTTCCTCGACGAGAAAGGCCGGCGGCAGCAGGACAAGAGCTCCTGGAGCTACGGCAAGGCGCCGCGCTGCAAGGAGTGCTCCGTCGAGGCGATCTGCGCCGGGCTGTACCAGATGGACGTGTACTACTCCTCCTCGGAGCTGTGCCCCATACTGACGCCGGCGCAAGCGATCATAGCGAAGGTGAAGGAGGAGGCGTCTTGAGCGACCGGATCGATCTGAAGGTGGGGTTCCGCTGCAACAACTATTGCCACTTCTGCGTGCAGGGGGACAAGCGCGAGCGCCTTCCCACCAAGCCCGAGGCCGAGCTCATCAAGTCCCTCGAGGAAGGCCGCGCCGGAGGCGCGGTCGGCGTGGTCATCACGGGCGGCGAGCCCACTTTGCACAAACAGATCGTTGTGATCGCGCGCAAGGCTCGGGACCTCGGCTACACCTTGATCCAGGTGCAGAGCAACGGGCGCACCTTCTGCTACGAGGACTTCTGCAAGCGCCTGATCGACGCCGGCGTCAACGAGTTCGGGCCCTCCCTCCACGGCTCGACGGCGAAGATCCATGATTATCTGACGGGCGCCCCGGGCGCGTTCATGCAGACGATCTCCGGCATGCGCAATCTCAAGCGTCTCAAGCAGCGCGTCATCACCAATTCGGTGATCACGAAGTCGAACTACCGCGATCTGCCCGATCTGGCCCGCCTCCTCGTCGCCCTGGGCGTGGACCAATTCCAATTCGCGTTCATGCACATGAGCGGCCGCGCGGGCGAGAACAAGGAGTGGCTGACCGCCCGCAAGAGCCTCATCGAGCCTTATGTGAAGAAGGCCCTCGATGTGGGGATCAAGGCGGGCAAGAGGGTGATGACGGAGGCCATCCCGTACTGCTTCATGTCGGGCTATGAGGCCTACGTGGCGGAGCAGATCATTCCGCAGACGCGCATCTACGACGCCGACTGCGTGATCCCCGACTACACCCGCACGCGCATCGACGAGGGCAAGAGCCGCGGGCCGCTCTGCGTGGAATGCGACTGGCACTCCAAGTGCGAAGGGCCCTGGCGGGAGTATCCCGAGCTGTTCGGCTGGGACGAGTTCGTGCCGGTGAGGAAGGCTTCGTGAGAAGCGAGCGCCTGCTGGTTCTGGTCCTCACGCGCCGCTGCGACCGGAACTGCGGGTATTGCCCTCAAGCCTTCGAGGACGCCGACATGTCCGAGGGCACGCTCGACGCGGCGTTGGACGGCCTTCTGCCCCGGCTCGCCGCTCCCGCCCGCGTCAAGCTGTTCGGCGGCGAGCCCCTGCTGCGCCCGGACCTCGTGACGCGCGCCCTGGACCGGCTGGCGGCGGTGGCTCCGGGAACGGCGGTGGAGCTTCCGACGCACGGCAAGGGCCTGCCCGCGGTGGCCGCGCTGCTGGCGCGCCGCCCCGAGGTGGAGGTCTTCGTCAGCCGCCCGCACCCGTGGGCGGCGCGCCTGCGCGGCGTGGTGCACAACTTCCTCATTCCTCCCGGCGAGGCTCCGGCGATGACGGCCCGGCGTCTGGCGCTGGCGCGGCGCCTGGGCTATCGCCGCTTCAATTTTTTGCCGGCCTACTTCGTGCCCTGGTCTCCCGCCCAGCTCAAGGGCCTCGCCGCCGCCTTCGCGGGCCTGCGTCTGGTCCTGGGCCGGTGGTCCGCCGCCGGGCGGCCGGTAGAGGTCGTCAATCTCGCGCGGCGCGGCACGACGCCGCTCTACAACGACGGCCTTGTCGTCGACACCGACGGGGAGGTCTACAATTCGAACCTGATCCTGGCCGACGCGGTCCGGCCGCACCGGCGGCGCCTGCACCTCGGCCACGTGCTCAATTGCGGCCGGCTGGCCGCGCGCCCCGCCGCCGACGCGGCGCAGGTGCTGGACGACTCGTTTTCCCCGGAGGTCATGGCCTCCACGCGCGCCGTCGACGCGGCGCTGACGGAGTTCTGCCTCGCCCTGACGGCGGAGGCGACGGCGTGATCAAGGCCATGGAGTTCCAATTCAGCTACGCCTGCACCCAGGACTGCGTCTTCTGCTCCGAGTCGGAGAGCCTGGCGAAGTACCGCGACGCCCCCGTGAGCGCGCGGGAGATCGCCCGGGTGCTCGCGACCAAGAGGCGGGAGGGCGTGGAGCGCGTGTCGTTCGCGGGCGCCGGCGAGCCCAGCATCCATCCCCATTTCCTCGGGGCGCTCAAGGCCGCCAAGGCGCTCGGCTTCAGGACGTCCGTGGTCTCCAACGGCTGGGGCCTCGCCGATCCCGGACTCGCCGCCGCCGCGCTGCCCCTGATCGACGAGCTGACGCTCTCGATTCACGGCGACACGGCCGAGCTCCACGAGACATCGACGCGCGCCGCGGGAGGCTTCGCGCGCCTTCTGCGCGCCTTCGCGCACGCCCGCGCGCGGCCGGGGACCTTCCTCGCCACCAACACGGTCGTGACGAAGCTGAATTGCCGGCGCGCCGAGGCGATCGCGCGCTTCGCGCTCGGCCTCGGCGGGGTGCGCCGCGTGCAGCTGTCGCAGCTGGTTCCCGAAGGCAAAGGCGCGCAGCGCTACGCGGAGCGCGCGTTGCCGCATTCCTGGTGGCGCGAGGCCGTGCCCGGGCTCGCGCGTCTGGCCGAGGAGGCGGGGGCGGAGCTGTGGCTGGACGGCCTGCGGATGTGCGCGGCCCCGGGCCACCGCGGCCGTCTCAAGGATCTCCATCTCGAGCCCGTCGTGTCCGTCGATCGGGCTCACGTCGACG
>JAQTNG010000098.1 GCA_028714015.1 Elusimicrobiota bacterium
TCTTTGGCCACGTAGTCCTTGAACTCGGGCGAGAACGAGAAGCCGTCGAGGTGGCGGCTGAAGATTTCGGTGATGTTGATCGCCATGGGGCTGTCGACGTAGACGGGGATCATCGGAATCTGCCCGCGCCGGATCATCTTCTCGAGCACGAAGATGATCTCCTGGGTGCGCTCGAGGGCGAAGCTCGGGATCAGGATCTTGCCCTTTTCGGCGACGGCGCGCTCGATGACCGCCTTCAGGAGCGACTCGACGCGGTCTATCGGATCGTGGTCGCGGTCGCCGTAGGTGCTTTCGATGAGGAGGTAGTCCACCGTCTTGGGGATGTCGGGAGGGTCCATCAGCAGGCTCTTGCGGCGGCCCAGGTCGCCGGTGAAGAACACGCGGCGCAGGCCCTTGGCGGTCTTGGCCTCGACTTCGATCATCGCCGAGCCGAGGACGTGCCCCGCGTTGTGGAAGCGGAAGCGCACCTTGTCGTTCAAGGAGAGCCACGTCATGTAGGGGCGGGCCGTCAGCAGGGCCAGGCAGGCCCTGGCGTCCGCCTCGTCGTAGAGCGGCGAGATCGTCTCCGCGCTGCCTTGGCGCGCGTGGATCTTGTTGAAGAACTGGGCGTCGGATTCCTGCAGGCGCGCGGAGTCCAGCAGCATGATCCCGGCGATGTCGCGCGTGGCCTCCGTGCAGTAGATGGGGCCCGCGAAACCGCGCTTGACGAGAAGGGGCAGGTTCCCGCAATGATCCACGTGCGCGTGCGAGAGCAGGACCGCGTCCACGTCCGTGGGGTCGAAGGGCATGTCGCGGTTCTTGGCGAGCGCCTCCTTGCGGTGGCCCTGGAACAGGCCGCAGTCGAGGAGGATCTTGAGGCCCTCGGCCTCGAGCAGGTGCCGGGAGCCGGTCACTTCGCCGACGCCGCCGTGGAAGCCTATCTTCATCAGCTCAGAGTGTACGAAATGGTAGAATCGAGTTTCATGACCCGTTCCCGGTTTTACTTCCTCGCGTTCGCCGCGTTCCTCGCCGTAGGAGCCGGCTCCGTCGCCCTGCGCAAGCTGCTGGAGGGCATGCCCCCGATCTACACGCTCGAGGACTACGCGCCTTCCCTGACCACGCGCGTCTTCGATTCCAAGGGCACGGTGATTTCCGAATTATCCATCGAGAAGCGAGCCCTGCTGCCTCTGTCGAAGATC
This sequence comes from Elusimicrobiota bacterium, assembly GCA_028714015.1. Taxonomy (GTDB): domain Bacteria; phylum Elusimicrobiota; class Elusimicrobia; order UBA1565; family UBA9628; genus GWA2-66-18. Next base: position 1,179 of record JAQTNG010000098.1, read on the forward strand.
CCGGTCGATCTGCAGAACGCCGTCATCGCCGTCGAGGACGACGCCTTCTTCAAGCACTGGGGCATCTCGCCGAAGGGCATCCTGCGCTCGTCGGTGCGCAACCTCATCGCCCGGCGCGTGGTGCAGGGCGCGTCCACGATCACCCAGCAGCTCGCCAAGCACATCTTCCTCAAGCCCGAGCGCAAGTTCACCCGAAAAATACGGGAGGTCCTCCTCGCGCTCGAGATCGAGCGCAACTTTTCCAAGCCCGAGATTCTCCAGCTCTATCTGAACCAGGTGTACTTCGGCGAGGGCGCCTACGGGGCCCAGGCCGCGGCGCGCAACTACTTCGGCAAGGAAGTCTCGGAGATGACCTTGGCCGACTGCGCCCTGCTCGCCGGCCTCATCCGCGCGCCGCGCGCCAACTCCCCGTTCTTCAAGCCCGAGAACGCGCGCAAGCGCCGCGCGGTCGTGCTCCAGCGCATGCTCGACGAGAAGCTCGTCACCTTGGCCGAGGCGAACGCGGCCAACGCCCAGCCGATCCCGCTCGTCAAGCCGCTCGGCTTCGACTCCCAGGCGCCGTTTTTCGTCGAGCACGTGCGGCGCCGCCTGGAGCATAAATACGGCACCGCGGCCGTCTGGCGCGGCGGCCTGAAGGTGTACACGACTCTCGATCTCGACATGCAGAAGAAGGCCGAAGCGGTCATGGAGAAGGCCCTGACCGCGTTCGACGACAAGGCCCAGATCGAGCACGAGAAGAAGATCAAGGCGCTGCTCGCGACGGGCGAGCCGCTTCCGCCCGACGTCTCGACGGCCCCGCTCGCGAAGGTCCAGGGCGCGTTCGTCGTCATCGACATAAAGACGGGCGCGGTGCGCGCGATGATCGGCGGGCGCGACTCGCACTTCAACCGCGTGACCCAGGCCAAGCGCCAGCCCGGGTCGACGTTCAAGCCCTTCGTGTGGGCCGCCGCGCTCGGCTCGGGCATGACCGCCGCCTCGATGGTGGACGACACGCCGCTCGCGTTCTACTTCGACGGCCGCGACTGGCGCCTGCTCGAGGGCGCGACCGACCAGTACTCGATCAACCTCGCGACCCAGCCGTTCGCGGCGTCGCCCGACTTCAAGATCTGGGTGCCGGGCAACTACGACGGCAAGTTCCTCGGCCGCATCACCTTGCGCAAGGCGCTCGCGGACTCGCGCAACATCGCCTCGATCAACCTGATCACGCAGGTCGGCCCGCCGCTCGTCGTCGAGCTGGCCAAGCGCGCCGGCATCCGCGCCGAGCTCGAGCCCGCGCCCGCGCTCGGCCTCGGCGCCTCCGTCGTGACCCCGCTCGAGATGACGGCCGCCTTCGGCACCTTCGCCAACGGCGGCATCGCGGTCACGCCCTACACCCTCGAGCGGGCCGAGGACTCCAGCGGCAAGCAGCTCGAGGGCCACGTCCCGTCCGACAAGGAGGCGATGACGCCGCAGCTCGCGTATCTCGTCGTGAACCTCATGAAGGGCGTCGTGCAGAACGGCACCGGCCACTATGCCGCCCGGCTCGGCCGCCCGCTGGGCGGCAAGACCGGCACCTCCAACGACAACCGCGACCTCTGGTTCATCGGCTACACGCCCGACCTCGTCGCGGGCGCGTGGATGGGCTACGACGACTTCACCTCCCTCGGCCGCACGGACTGGACCGGAGGCTCCACCGTCGCGCCGTGGTGGACCGAGATCATGGGCGAGATCCTGAAGGACTACCCGAAGCGCGACTTCCCGGCCCCGTCGGGCATCGTGTTCGCGACGATCGACAAGGTGCAGGGCCTGCTCTACCAGCCGGCGTGCCCGAAGGCGAACAAGCTCCTCGAGGCGTTCGCGGCGGGCACCGAGCCGAAGGAATACTGCGATCCGAACCGCAAGGGGCCGGAGGTCATCGTGGTCTCGACCGAGACCCTGAGCACGACCGCCGTCCCCGACGGCGGCTACGGCCTGGTCAAGCCGTCCACGGCGGCGGTCTCACCCGCGCCGGCGCCCGCGACGGGCGACGATGCCGAGGCGCCGCCGCCGCTGCCGACCGACGGCGAGCTCGAGCCGTCTCCGGCCGGCGAAGACAACGGCAGCCTGCAGTAGCTTTTACAGATAGACGCGGGGCGCGCGCGAGGCGGTGCGGCGGATCGGCAGCTCGACCGCGTCGCCGGGCTTGATTCCGGGAAGCCCCGTCGCGTCCACGAGCACGTGCGAGATGCCGCAGCGACCGACGAACGGAAGGTTCACGCCGTCGCGCTTGCCCCAGAACGACTGGCTCGCGCCGAGGCCGATCAGGCGCTCGGCGGGCTGCATCGTCAGGCCGTCGGCGTAGCCGACCGGAAGCGTGGCGATCCGCATCCTTCGGGGGACGAGGTACTCGCTCGCGTAGCCGATCGAGGCGCCCTTGGCGGCCTCGCGCACCGAGAGCACGCGCGCGAAGAAGCGCCACGGCATCTTGAGCGCGGACGGCTTGACCTTGGAGCGATTGATGCCGTAGAGCAGGTTTCCGACGCAGGCGAGGTCGAAGCGGCGGTGGGGGAAATCCATGAAGACGGTCGAGTTGGCGGCGCGCAGGCGCAGATTGGGGTCGAGGCGCTTGTAGGGAGCGGCCAGCCTCTCGAAGGCGCCGAGCTTCTCCTCGGCCTCGACGGCGTTTTTCCCGGGCATGTAGCCGAGGTGCGCCGAGAGACCGTCGACGCTCACGCCGCGCAGGCGGGCGAGCGCCGTCATCAGCGAGGGAAGCTCCTTCGGATTGACGCCCCAGCGCGCGAGGCCGAATTCAACGTCGACCTGAAGACGGAATTTGCGCCCCTTGGCCGCGCGGTGAAGCGCCTTGGCCTGGACGAGGGATTCGATCACCGGAATCACGCCGAGCTTCAGGGCCTCGGCGGAGTCCTCGGTCAGAAACGGCGCGAGCATCTGGATCGGCGCCTTGATGCCGGCCTTGCGCAGAACCGCGGCCTCGGCGAGGTCGCGCACGCCGAGGCGTTCGGCCCCGGCTTTCAGGACGACCTTCGAGACCTCGACCGCGCCGTGGCCGTAGCCGTCGGCCTTCACCGCGGCGACGAAGCCGGCGCCCTTGGGAAGCTGGGAGCGTATCCACGCGGCGTTGCCGGCGATCACGCTCAGGTCGATCTCGACCCATTTCATCAGAGAGGCGGAGGGCATCGCGGGTATCTTATTAAAAAGGGCCGGTTGGAGGCGCCTTGTCGTGATCTCTATTATTCCTGCGACCTGCAGCCGTTCGGCCTTTTAATATTCATCCACAACCCTGGATAATTCCTGAAATTAGCGCAATAATCCGGGATGGTCTGGCTAGCCAGCCGAATTATGCAGACCAGCATAATCATAAGTTAGCTCTCTTGGACAAAATGATACTTAACGAAGGTTATGTTTACTTTTCCCTGTTCGGGGACGATTTCGATCCCGACCAGGTATCTGAGATCATTGGAATAAAAGCGACCAAAACCCGACGGAAGGGCACGCCGGTTCCGAAGCACACATCTTGGATCTTTTCAACGGACGAACTGAAGAGTGAACGCATTGATGTATATGAGATGTCATCAGCTCTGATCAGCAAGCTGGCACCATTTACGGAAGGCATTGTTGAAGCCCGGAAGCGATTTGGATTGGCTGCCGTTTTAGAAGTTGTCTTGCGAATTTCGCCAGATGAATCGCTCTCAACCCCCGCGATAGGATTCGAAAGAGATGTTCTCGAATTCGTTTATAAAACGGGCGCCACTATCGACATTGATACGTATAGAGCATAGGATGCCGAGAGCTAACCATTCGATTCTGCTGACCGCGGCCTCGGATGAGGATGGACTTTGGATAGCCGCGGCAGCAGATCGTCTGCGTTAGCGCTCAAGGGCGCGTCGAATCGACAGGCCATTGAATTATGGCGGAAGTCCCGCTATCCTAGGCATATGACGACCAAGCAGAAGGTTATTCAGGCCGTCCAAGGCCTGCCCGAAAACGCCTCTTACGAAGACGCGATGGAGCGCCTTCTGTTTCTGTCGAAGGTTGAGCGCGGCTTGCAGCAAGCTGATGCAGGGCAGACCGTTACTCACAGCAAGGTCAAAGAGAAGATGAAGCGATGGCTGAAGTAAGGTGGACGCTTCAGGCTGCCGATGATCTGGATTCCATAGCTCAATTCCTCTCCAAAGACTCTCCGCAGTACGCCCGCCTCTTCGTTTCTGATGTTTTTCAAGCGGTTGAACGCCTGAGCGAGTTCCCTAAATCAGGCCGCATAGTTCCCGAACTGAACGATCCCGTAGTTCGTGAAGTGATCCTCGGGAATTACCGACTTGTTTATCGATTCAAAGCGAAACTGATTGCGCTGTTGACCATTTATCACGGCGCACGCCTGCTCGATCCAACAACTCTTGAGTAAGAAACAGCTGCGGTCACCTGTCTTCGCGCTAACCATCGGATTCTGCCGACCCCGGCCAGTAGGTCTCCAATAGCCGCGGCGGCAGACCCCCTGCGTTTGCCTTCGGAGGTTGTTTGGCGCCGGCAATCGACGCTTGATCAAGGGGATGACGCCGGAAAATAAGTAAAATGGGCCCATGGCGATCTTAAAAATGGGCACGCGCGGCTCCCCTCTCGCAGTCGCGCAGTCGGGCATGGCGGCGCGTCAACTCGAGAAACTCAATCCCGGTCTGACGGTCGAGACCGTGATCATCAAGACCACCGGCGACATGTTCGGCGCGCCGTCCCCCGAGGTCGCCAAGACCTTGCCGCAGGGCGCCAAGGGCCTCTGGATCAAGGAGCTCGAGGAGGCCCTGCTCGACGGGCGCGTGGACTTCGCCGCGCACAGCTGCAAGGACCTGCCCGCGCTGCTCGCCGCCGGCCTCTCGATCGCCGCGTATCCCGAGCGCGAGGACCCGCGCGACGCCTTCGTGGCGCGCCCCGGCCTCGACTGGGCCGAGGTCAAGCCCGGCACGCGGATCGCGACTTCATCCTTGAGACGGCACCTGATGCTGACCGCGGCCAAGCCCGGGATCGTGCTGATGCCGCTGCGCGGGAACGTGGACACGCGCCTGCGCAAGCTGGCGGAAGGGGAATACGACGCGATGGTCATAGCGACCGCCGGCCTCAAGCGTCTTGGACGCGTCGATGTCCCTCATGAACCGATGGACGTCAAGGTCATGCTGCCCGCCCCCGCGCAGGGCGCGCTGGCGCTCGAGGTGAAGACCGACCGCCACGACGTCGCCAGGATCGTCGCCAAGCTCGATCACCAGGCGACGCGGCGCTGCGTCGAGTTCGAGCGCTCGTTCCTCGCCGCCGTCGGCGGCGGCTGCGGCTCTCCCGTCGCCGCGTACGCCCAGCTGCGGGGCGACGGCGTGCTGCTCGAGGGCTTCTACGCGCACGAGGGCGAGACCGCGGGCAAGCGCGTGGCGGGCCTGTGCGCCGACGTCGCCCGGCGAGAGGCGTTCGTGATGGACCTCGCCGCCCAAGCCAAGTCCCGGTGAAGAAGATCGTCGGCGCGCCCGGCTCCGGCGCGCGGGCGTTCCTGGCGAGACGCATAATTCAGGGCGAGCCCCCGGCGGGCGTCGAGGCCCCGAAGGGCCCGCTGGTCCTCGTCCTGCCCGACGCCGACGCGGTCGAGGACGTCTCCGACGCGGTCAAAGCCCTGGCCCCTCTGTTCGGCGGGAAAACCGAAACCGTCGCGGCGTTCGGCGACGACGCGCGCGAGCGCCTGGCCTCGCTCGAGCTCCTGCGCACCGGCGCGCGGCTCGTGCTCGCGACCCCCGAGGGCCTGAACGCCCCCGCGCCGGGCCGCGCGGATTTCTCCGCGCGCACCGTGCGCTTCCGCGCCGGGGACCTGAGCCCGCGCGACAGCGCGATCGACGCGCTCGTCGCCGCCGGCTACCAGCGCGTCGAGTTCGTCGAGAGCCCCGGCGAGTTCGCCGTGCGCGGCGCCGTGCTCGACTTCCACGCGCTCGAGCCGGCGGTCGCCTACCGCATCCTCTACGACGAGGACCGGGTGGCCTCGATCCGCCCGTTCGATCCGATCTCGCAGGAGCCGTCCGCGGTGCAGGCCTCGGCCGTCGCCACGCCCGCCGAGGAGCCGCAGGAGGGCGCGCGCGTCGTGGATTGGCTGACGGAGGGCGCGCTGTGGCTGCTGGGCGAGGGCGTGTCGGTCGAGGTCCCCGCGGGCGTGCCCAGCCTCGCCCTCGGGCGCGGGGCCGCGGCCGACCCCGAGGAAAAAGATTTCGGCGCGCGCGCCGTCGGACCGTTCGGCGGCGATCCGAAGAACGCGTGGGCCGAGATGAAGCGCGACGCGGCGCGCGCCCAGAAGGTCGTGCTGTTCAGCCTCAACCACGGCGAGGACGCGCGTCTTCAAGAGATCCTCGGCGAGGAGCTGCCCGGCGTGCCGGTCCAGTTTTTGATCGGCCCCCTGCGCGAGGGCTTCCGTCATCCTCAATCCGAGCTGTCCGTGTTCGCGACCTCGCAGATCTTCGAGCGCGACTGGCGCGGCGTGGGGCGCTGGAAGCGCTTCGCGGCCAAAGGCGTCGGGACCACGCGCTGGCGCGAGCTGAAAAACGGCGACTTCGTCGTCCATCAGGACTACGGCGTGGCGCGCTACCTGGGCCTCGAGCCGATCTCCGTGCCCGGCCACGGCCCCCAGGACTGCGTGAAGCTCGAATACCGCGGCTCGGACCGGCTCTTTGTTCCCCTGACGGAGTTCGACCGCGTGCAGAAGTACGCGGGGGCCGAGGGCAAGCGCCCGCGCCTGTCGAGCCTCGACACCCGCACCTGGGAGGAGGTCAAGAAGCAGGTCGCCGAGGGCGTGCGCGACCTCGCCGAGGAGCTCCTGCGCATGCAGGCCCGCCGCGCGGCCAAGCCCGGCCACCAATTTCCCTCCGAGTCGCAGATGGAGCGCGAGTTCGCCGACGGCTTCCCGTACGAGCCGACCGAGGACCAGGCCCGCGCGATCAAGGAGACGCTCGAGGACATGATGACGCCGCGGCCGATGGACCGGCTCGTCGTCGGCGACGTCGGCTTCGGTAAGACCGAGGTCGCGATGCGCGCGGCGTTCAAGTGCGCGATGGGCCTCAAGCAGTGCGCGGTGCTGGCGCCGACGACCGTGCTGGCCGACCAGCATTTCCGGACGTTCTCGAGGCGCATGGCGGGATTCCCGGTGCGCCTGGCGATGATGACCCGCTTCCAGACCAAGGCCGAGCAGAAGGCCATATTGAAGGAGCTCGCCGAAGGCAAGGTGGACGTGGTGATCGGCACCTCGCGCCTGCTGCAGAAGGACGTGCGCTTCCACGACATCGGCCTCATCGTCATCGACGAGGAGCATCGCTTCGGCGTCACCGACAAGGAGAAATTGAAGAAGATCCGGGAGAACGTGGACGTTCTCGCCCTGTCGGCCACTCCGATTCCCCGGTCCCTGCATCAGTCCATGACGGGCCTGCGTCAGATTTCCTTGATACAGAGCGCGCCGGCGGGCCGCCAGCCGATCGTGACGCGCGTCGGCCCTTGGGACGAGCGCGTCGTCTCGACGGCGATCGCCGACGAGCTCGCCCGCGGCGGCCAGGTGTACTACGTCCACAACCGCGTGCGCACGATGGCCGACACGCTCAAGCAGATCAAGGAGCTGTCCGGCGGCGCGCGCGTCTCGATGGTGCACGGCCAGATGAAGGGCCCCGACATCGAGAAGGCGATGTGGGACCTGGCCCAGCGCAAATCCGACGTCCTGGTGGCCTCGACCATCATCGAGTCCGGCCTCGACATACCGAGCGTGAACACCCTCCTGGTGGAAGACGCCCAGAACTTCGGCCTCGCCCAGCTCTACCAGCTGCGCGGGCGCATCGGCCGCGAGAAGAGCCGCGCGTTCTGCTACCTGTTCCATCCGCCCGACGCGGAGATGGGGGACCTTCCCGAGGACGCGGTCAAGCGTTTGGACGCTCTGAAGGAATTCGGGGCGCTGGGAGCGGGCATAAAGCTCGCGCTTCGCGACCTCGAAATCAGAGGAGCGGGCGACCTTCTCGGCGCCAAGCAGCACGGCTTCATGAACGCCGTCGGGGCCGATTACTACGCCCAGTTGCTGGAAAGCGAGGTGTCCCGGCTTCGAGGCAAGCGCGTCGAGGACGACGACCGGCCGGTGGAGGTGGACCTTCGCCTGCCCGCCTACATCCCTCAAGACTACCTGCCCGGCGAGATCGAGCGCTTGAAGATCTACAAAAGAGCGCTTCGGGCGACGCCCGACGAGGCCAAGGCCATCCTCGAGGAGCTCGAGCGTCTATCGGGACCGCCGCCCGTGCCGGTCAAGAACCTTTTTGCGATGCTGACGGTGCGCGCCGAGGCGCGCCGCGCGAGGGTGGCCGAGATCACCGAGAAGGACGGCGCCGTCGAGATCCGCTGGCGCGCCGACTCGCCCCCGCACCCGGACGCGCCCGCGCGCTGGATCAAGGCCTTCGGCAAGCGCGTCTCCTTCGTGCCCTCCTCCGAGGGCGACGCGGTGCGCCTGACGCTCGGCGAGCAGACCGCGATCGACGCCGTGCGCGAATTCCTGAAGACCTAGCCGCGTCGAGAGGCGTCCACGCCGCCGGTTTTCGGCCGTAAATGGTAAGATGGGCTCGCCATGAGACGAGCCCATTTTGCCGTCCTCCTCGCCCTTCTTTTCACCGCCTGCCGCGGCGAGAAGGACCCCGTCCTCGCCCGGGTGGGCAAGCTCAAGATCACCCAGAGCGAGTTCCAGCGCAAGATCGGCGAGGTGTCCCAGGGCTACCAGGACTACGTCCTGTCGCCGAGCGGCCGGCGGCAATTCTTGGATGTCCTGATCCGCGAGAAGCTCGTGCTCGCCGCCGCCCAGCAGTCCGAGGTGCCGCGCTCGGCGGAGTTCCGCGCCCAGCTCGAGAAGCTGCGTAAAGAGGAAGAGGAGCGCGTCCGCGAGGGCGGCGACTACCTGCTGACCTCCATGTGGATCGAGGACCTTCGCCGCCGCGGCGAGCTGAAGGTCGACGAAAGCGACGTGCGCGACTATCTGATCAAGCATCCCGTCGAGGTGGACATGCGCCACGTCCTGCTCGGCACGCCCGAAGCCGCCGCCGAGGTCGCCAAGCGCCTGCGCGCGGGGGCCAACTTCGCCAAGGTCGCCAAGGAGGAGTCTCTCGACGCCGCGACCGCCTCGGACGGCGGGAAGCTGCCGACCTCCCTGTACGGCGAGGTGATCCCCGAGCTCGAGGAGGTCGTCTTTCACATGCGCGTCGGCGAGATCGGCGGGCCGCTGAAGAGCAAGTTCGGCTACCACGTTCTGCGCAAGGACGGAGAGAAGAAGGTTTCCCTCGAGGAAGGGCGTGCCCGCGTGGCGCGCCTGCTCGAGAAGCAGAAGCTGGACGCCCATTTGCAGTCCATTCAGACGAAATTCCCGGTGGAGGTCGTTGATGAACAGTTCAGGTAGGACGCTCCTGTTTTTCGTCTTGATGATGAACGCCTTCGTTCCGGCCGCCAGCGCCAAGCTCCTCGAGGACACCGTCGCCGTCGTCAACGGCACGCCGATCCTGCTCTCGGAATATCAGAAGGAAGCCGCCACCGCGATGGAGTACTGGAGCAAGACCAATCCCGCCGCGATGTCCGATCCCGCCAATTTGCGCAAGCTCCGGGAGAGCACCCTCGAGCAGCTCATCGACCGGGAGCTCCTGATCCAGGAGGGGGCCAAGATGAAGCTCAAGGTCCGCGAGCGCGAGATCGACAACGCCGTCGACGAGATCAAGGCCCGCTTCAAGAAGGACGAGCGCGGCAACAGCGTCTCCGATGCCGAGGCCGAGGCCGCCTTCGCGCAGCAGCTCAAGGGCGAGGGCCTCGATTTCGCCAAGTTCCGCGAACG
>JAQTNG010000099.1 GCA_028714015.1 Elusimicrobiota bacterium
CGCTGATCGTGCAGCGCTCCTGCGGAGAGAGCGACCTTCCTCCCTGCATGGCGGCGGACCCCGAGGCCTTCGTCGCCGAGAGCGTGCTGCCGCAGAGCCGGGTGCGGTACGCGGATGATTTTAATGTCTCGGATCCGAGCGGCGGGCGCGCCAAGCGGCTCGCCTGCCGCGAGTGCCCGTACGATTCCCGGTGCCTGGGCGTGCCGGCCGAGTACGCGCGGAAGTTCGGCTTGGGAGCGCTCCATGCCTCGTGAAATGAAGTCCCTGAATCTCGATCTCCTCCTGACGCGGGCCTGTCCGATGGACTGCGTCTACTGCGGCCTGGAGCACCGCGCCGGCACGATGAGCTCCGCGACGTGGAAGCGGGCGGTGGACCTTCTGCTCCGGGAGGACGGCCCGCTGGAGCTCCAGCTCATGGGCGGCGAGCCTCTGCTGGAGTACGGCCTCGTGCGGGAGATCTTCGCCTACGCGTCCGGCCAGGCCGTGAAAAAGGAAAAGTCCTTGCGCCTGGGCGTGACCACCAACGGCCTGCTTCTCACCCCCGAGCGCTCCCGCGAGCTCGGGGAGCTCGGCTGCACGGTGATGCTGAGCTTCGACGGCGACCGCGAGACGCAGATCGGGCAGCGCGTCGTGCGCTCCGGCGGCGACAGGACCTGGGACATCCAGCGCCGCAACCTGAAAGGCCTCGTGAGCTCCGGCACACCCTTCTTCGTCAACCTCGTCGCGACGCCGGCCTTCGCCGGGCGTCTGTCGAGGAACGTCGCCTTCCTGCTGGCGGAAGGCGTGCGCGCCTTCCAGATCAGCTACGCGCTCGGCGTCGCGTGGGGAGAGGAGCCTCTGCGGGATCTGGAGCGCGAGATCGCCGCGGCCGCCCGTCTGGCCGACGCCGCCAGCCCGCGCGCGGAGATATTCAACCGCCGCAACGAGGCCGAGCCGGTGCTCCTGAGCCCCCAGCACGTCGTCGACACGGACGGCCGTCTCTACGTCGGGACGTCCATCGTGCTCGAGAGCCTCTGGCCGGAGCTTCACGCGGCGTTCCTCATCGGCGCCTTGGCGAAGCTCAAGCGCCTGCCGGGCCGCGGCGCGAGCCCGGCGGGTCAGCTGCGCCGCCTGCGCGGGGCACCTCTTCCCGCCGCCGCGCGCAGGGTCGCGCTCAATAATCTGGCGGTCGGCAAGCGCATGAAGCAATTGTGGCGCGCGGAGGAGAAGCCGTCGGCGCCGAAGGCGGCGATGCCGATCGTCGTCTTGACGGGCGAGCCGACGGACCGCCGGGCGCTCTCCAATCGCCTGGGCGAGCTCGGCGTGCGCGCCGAGGATCCGTACCGCAGCGGCACGATCGGAGAGGCCTATCTCATGCTCACCATGGCCTGCAACCTGCGCTGCCGCGCCTGCTCCCTCTGGGGCATGGGCGGCGCCTGCCATTCCTCCAGGTTCCATGAAGCGAAATCCCGGCCGGTGCCGCTGAAGCGGATGCTCGCCTTGATCGACGAGCTTGTTCCTTACCGTCCGCAGAACGTCAACTTCTCCGGGGGCGAGCCGCTCCTCAGCCCTCACTGGGCGGCGCTGGCCGCGCATGCCAAAAAGCGCGGTCTGAGGACCATCCTCACCACCAACGGCGTGTATCTCGAGCGCCATGCGGAGAAGGTCTCCGCGCTCTTCGATCAGGTGAGCATCTCGGTCGCCTGCCCGCCTTCCATGCGCGAGGAACTGCGCATGGGCCCGCCCGGACATTACGAAGCCATGGTCCGGGGACTGAAGAAGATGGCCGCGCTGCGCGACCGCCATCCCGGACGCAAGCCGCTCCTTCGGATGCTCTGCGAGGTGTTCGACTCGAACGCGGAGCATCTCGGAGAGACCGTCGAGCATCTCAAAAACGAAGGCGTGGTCTTCGATGAGATCCTGTTCCAGCACCTGATCTTCAACCGGCCCGAGGTTCTGGCCGCCCAGGAGAAGGCTTTCCGGGAGGAGTTCGATCTGCCTCTGAACCTCTGGAGAGGCTACGCCTACCGTCCTCAGCCCATCGACTACGAGGCCTTCGACCGGGCCCTGGCCGGCCTTCGCGAGCGCTATCCGCAGGCACGCTTCAGCGTCGATCTTCGCGGGGCCGCGGCCCTGCGCGATTACTACGAGGGGCGGCGCGAGGAGGCCGGCTCGGCGTTCTGCGACGGCCCCTGGACGCAGGCCAACATCTTCCCCAACGGGGACGTCTGGGTCTGCCCGGATTACGCCCTGGGCAACATCACCCAGGGCGCGTTCGCGGAGATCTGGGACGGCGAGAAGGCCCGCGCGCTGCGCCGCCGCGTCTGCCGGAAGCTTTTCCCGGCCTGCCGCGGCTGCTTCTCCTTCTTCAACACGCAGCTGCCGCATGGACTTTCCACCGTCTCAGGAGGCCGTTGATGGCTTTTCAAGCTCAGGTGCCGCACCTATTGGCGGGCCCGAAGTCCACGGCGGCGCTCTCGAAGCTGCTCGGGCTGTCTCGCGTGAAGGACGGCTGGACGATCCAGTCCCTGTGCGGCGTCGGCGCGACGAACGTGCGCCTCGGCCTGCGCAAGGACAAGCTCCAGCTCGCGTTCTATCTTCTGCCCAAGGGCGCGCCGAACGCCGTCGCGGAGACCGCGGGGCTGTCCCTGTCCGCCGAAGGCAATCCCGGGCCGGCCATGATCCGTCTTATTGCAGCTATAGCCGGGAAGCTCGGCGCGCGGACGCTGGAAGACATCCTGAAGATCATCGGGGCCGATCCGGAGACGTTCATGGAGATGGTGCCGGGCGACGGCTCGACGAGCGCCCTGCGCGTGCCGATCGCGGCGGGCCCCATCAATCTTCTCGAGGCGGGCTGGCGCAACTTCTTCGCCGACCAGGACTACGAGGTCCTTCTCGGCTATCCCGAGCTGAGGATGAACAAGACGATCTACGCGCGCTACTCCGACCGGGAGTGCCTTTACTCCTGGTCCGGCAACGATCCGCGCAAATGGTCGTTCTTCGCCTATCCGGTGCGGGTGCCCTCGGACAGCTTCGGGGCGACGGTGTTCCGCACCGGGATCGTGATGGAGCTCGAGGAGCGGGACATGGTCCTCGGCGCCGTCGAGAAGGCCGACGCGCTGGTCGAATCGGTGGCGAAGGCCTCGGTCGGCTCCGACGCGGACTACGTCGTCTACAACCACTTCTGCACGTCGATCGTGATGGGCGAGGATTCGGGCTCGATCACGCGCCGCATCGAGGAGGCCAGCGGCTTGAAGACCGTGTGCTGGAGCCACGGCGACCGCGACCAGCTCAACAACTTCGGCGAGCACTTCAAGGATTTATTCTCGAAGCCGGGATACTGGGATGCCCCGGCCGAGAAGCCGGCCGTGAACCTGTTCCATTTCCCGACGGATTACCGCGACGCCGAGCTCGTGCCGCTGCTCTCGGAGATGGGCGTGAAGGTCAACACGCGCCTGTTCCCCGACGTGGACTTCCCGTCCATGGAGAAGATCCCGCTCGCCGCGACCCACGTGTTCTGCGCGGCGACCTCGTATCAGTCCAAGCTTCCCGAGCTCCTCGCCGGCGGCGCGCGTCCGGTGCTGACGGTCCGGGCTCCCTACGGCCTCGAGGACACCGGCGAGTGCCTCAAGGCCGTCGCGAAGGCCGCCGGGCGGGAGAAGGCCTTCGAGACGGTGTGGAAGAAGAAGCTCGCGGCGCTCAAGCCCGCCTGGGAGGACCTGACCGGGCAGGCGAAAGGCTTCCGGCTCGCTTTCGTCGTGTCGGAGACGACCTTGCCGATGCTCTGGGAGCTGCGCCACGGCCAGGGCGCGCCGATGATGCGCATGATCGAGGAGATGGGCTTCGGCGTCGACATCCTGTATTACGATCCGCACAACGAGCGGCCGGTGATCGCCGCCGACTCCCGCTGCGCTTCGCTGACGACCTTCCGCACGCCGGCGGAGATGACGCGGCTGCTGCGCGAGGGGGAGTTCCGGGCCGTGTACTCGGACATCTTCTTCGACTGGCGGATCAGCATGTCAGGCAAGGCGCGCTTCTCCAGCAAGGACTTCGAGATGGGGCTGGAGGGGGCGGTGCGCTCTCTGCGGCGCCTGCTCGCGGTTTGCCGGCTTCCTTTTTATCAACGCTACGGCTCGCACCTCGCCGGGCTCGCAGGGAGGACTCTTGCCTAAGGCACCGGGCGTACGCCTCAATCCGCCGTATCTTCACGGGGCCTTTCTGGCCATCAACGCGATCTCGGACGCGTTCTTTCTGGGCGACGGGCCGGACTGCATACGCGCCAAGGGCGAGCAGATCCACGGCCGCCACGACCTGTTCTCGACCTTGATGTCGTGCAAGGGCGAGCACCGCGTCCATTACACGGGCCTGAGCGTATTCAACATCGCCGCCAACCTCGAAGGCGAGATCGCCGCGGGCCTGGAGCGCATCGCGCAGAGGTCCGCGTGCGGCGCGGTGTTCATGGGCTCGGTGCCGATGTGCACGATCGCGGGCACCGATTACGAGCGCATCGTCCGCCAGGTCTTCGCCGGCGGCTTCAAGCCGTACTTCATCGTTCCGCCTCAGATCGGCCTGGCGGGGGACTGGCTCGACGGCTACGGCGCGGTCCTCGAGGCGCTGGCCAAGGGCATGGACCTCGCCGGCGCCGCTCCGCGGCCCGAGAACGTGGCCGTCGTCGGCTACCTGATGGGACGCACCGAGGGCGACCACCGCGGCAACGTCCGCGAGCTCGAGCGGATCTTCCGCGCGCTGGGCCTGAACCCCGTCTCGATCTGGCTGTCGGGGGGGAATTACGAGAGCTTGCGCGCCGTGCGCTCCGCCGGCGCCGTCATCTCCTTCGGCCACGGCCGCAAGGCGGCGGGCATCGTGGCGGAGAGGCTGGGCGTCAAGCACGTTTCGGCGGAGCTTCCCTTCGGCCTGGCCGCAACGAAGCGCTTCGTCGAGTCCCTGGGCCGCGAGTTCGGCAAGGAGAAGGAGGCCGCGACCTTCATTCGCGCCGAGCTGGGCGAAGTGGCGCCGGCGCTGGAATGGGCGGTGCCGCACGCCTTCCTGGGGCGGCGCTTCGCCTACGTCAACGACCCGCACTACGCCGCGCCCTTCGCCGAGATGATCGAGGAGCTGGGCGGGGAGATCTCGGGGATGATCCTGCTGGGCGGAAGCCGCCACCTGGCCGAGGACGCGAGGCGCGCGCTGGCGGCGCGACCGCGCACGGTCTTCGAGCCCATGCAGAACGAGATCGAGCGCGATTGGCTCGGCTTGAGCCGGCGCGAGGCGGACGTCCTCGTGGCCACCACGATGGCCGTCGAGTTCATCAAGCCGCGGACCTCGTGGCTCGAGTTCGGCTACCCGTCGGACTACACCCACTTCCTCAAGGACGAACCCTTCCTCGGCTTCCGCGGGGCGCTGGGCTTCTGCTCGCGGCTGGCCAACGAGGTGACCAAGGGGTTCTGCCTGGACTGGATGACGCCGCAGGAAAGACAAATCAAGGAGAGGGTATGATCAGACAGGACGACAAGCTCGGTTCCCCGCTGCTGGCGCTGGTTCTCGGCGGGCTTCTGTTCGAGGCGCTCAGCGGCTTGTTCCTGCCGTGGGCCGGCGCCGCGCGCGCCCTGGGCTCCTACGCTCTCCTGCTTCATACCTTGGCCGGCGCCGCCGTCGCGGTTCCTCTGGCCGTGTACGGCCTGCGCCATTGGCGCGCGGCCCGCGCTTCTGAGCAGCGCCGCATGGTCCAGGTCGGGCTCTCGGCCATGGCCGTGCTCGCCGCCGCGATGCTCTCGGGCTTCTGGACGACGGGGGCGGCCCTGTTCGGCTCGCGCGTCTCCCCGGTTTCTGCGCGGATCCACGCCTGGACCAGCTACGCCGCGATTCTCTTCGTCGCCGTCCACCTGACGGTCGCCCTGCGCCGCTTGAAGCTTCTCGGCGGGGACGCCTCGCGCTCCGTTCTGGCCGCGAGGGCCGGCGCGGCCTTCGGCGTCCTCGTTCTCGCCACGGCCGTCCTGGCCTTGGCTCACCGTCCGACCGCCTACTCCGACGCCACGCCGGGGGACTACGGCCAGAAGTACGGCGCCAACCCCTTCGCGCCGAGCAACGCGATGACGGCCACGGCGAAGACCTTGGATCCCCGCCGCCTGGCGCCCGCTTCGGCCTGCAAGGAATGCCACGCGCAGATCTTCGAGGAATGGAGCGCCAGCGCCCACCATTGGTCTTCCTCGGAGCCCTTCTACCGCGCGGTCGAAGGGCTGATGGTCAAGGAGATGGGCCGCGAGGCGACGCGCTACTGCGCCTCCTGCCACGACGGCACCGCCTTCCTCGCCGGCCAGATCAAGGCCGGCGGGGCCGTCCCCGCTCTGGCCAGCGACGAGGGGACCTCCTGCTCGATCTGCCACGCCATACGGGGCCTCACCGGAGCCACCGCCGACGGCAACGCGAACTACCTGCTGGCCCCGCCGTCGGGCTACCTGTTCGACAACGCCAAGGCGGGCCTGCCCAAGGCCGTCGAGTCCTTCCTCGTGAAGGCCTGGCCCGAGCCGCATCGCGCGGACTTCGCGCATCCCTTCCAGGCATCTCCCGAGATGTGCTCGACCTGCCACAAGCAGTTCATCGATCAGCGCATCAACAACTTCGGCTGGGTCCAGCTCCAGAACCAGTACGACGACTGGCGCAAGGGGAAATTCAACGTCGCGGGCCATCCGGAGAAGTCCCTGACCTGCAAGGATTGCCACATGCGCCTTCTGGCCATGGCCGATCCCGCGCGCGGCACGGCGGGCAAGCATCGTTCTCACCGCTTCATCGGCGCCAACCAGGCCGTGCCCACGCTGAGAGGCGACAAGGAGCAGGTGCGCCTGACCGAGGAGTGGCTTCAGGGCCGCGCCGTGGTCCCCGAGATCCAGTCGCGCTGGGCCACGGGCCCGGCGGTGGCCGTGCACATCTCGGCCTCCACGCAGGCGGCGTCCGGCGGCATGCTGCGCTGGCAGGTGGTCATGAGCAGCAACAAGGTCGGCCATAATTATCCGACCGGGCCTCTCGACCTCATCGAGACCTGGCTCGAGGTGACGGTGCGGGACGCGAAGGGGAAGTCCCTCTACAGCTCCGGTTCGCTCGACCCGGCGGGCAACGCGGACCCGAAGGCCTTCTATCTGAGGGCGATAGGGGTCGACGAGAACGGCAAGCCGGTCCTGCGCCACGAGCTCTGGCACATGGTCGGCCAGCGCAGCAAGCGCGCTCTGTTCTCCGGCTACTCGGACTCCGCGCCCTACGAGGTCCGCCTGCCCAAGGGCGCCGCGGGACCCGTCGTCATCGAGGCCCGCCTGCGCTACCGGAAGTTCCGCCAGGCCTTCGCCGACATCGTCCTGGGCAAGGGCAAGCCGCCGCTTCCCGTCACCGACGTGGGCGTCGACAGGGTCGAGGTTCCTCTGGGGCGGGTCACCGGAGGATGAACGCGAAAAGGCTCGCGGCGCTCGGCGCCGCGGCGCTCGTCCTGGCGGGGCTGTGGGCGGCGCGGCGCGCGCGCCGCGCCGGCCCCGAGTCGCCGGTCCCCGCGGTCTTCGAGGAGGTGGCGCGCTCCGCGGGCGTGAGCTTCCGCCATTTTCCCGGGACGCGCGCCTCCCTGCTTCCCGAGGACATGGGCTCGGGCGTCTGCTTCGCGGACGCGGACGGCGACGGCCGCGACGATCTCTATTTCGTCAACGCCGCCCCGCTCGATCCCGCGCGGCGGGAGGCCGGAGTCTCGGCGGAAAACGCCCTTTTTCTCAACAAGGGCGACGGCTCGTTCGCGCGCGCGCCCGGCGCCGCGCCGGGGCGCGGCACCGGCATGGGCTGCCTGTTCGCGGACTTCTCCGGGACCGGACGCCGCGACCTCTTCCTGACGAGCTATGAAGGAGACCTGTTCTACCGCAACGAGGGGGGCGGGCGCTTCGTCGAAGCCGGGCGCGCGGCGGGGCTGACCGACCGCCGCTGGGGCGCGGGGTCCTGCGCGGCGGACTACGACGGCGACGGCCGCCTCGACCTCTTTGTCCCGCGCTACGTGGCGTTCGACCTGGCGCTCGCGCCGCGTCAGCCTGCGATGGATCGCGGCGGCTACAACGTCCCCGTCACCTTGAGCCCCCATGCCTTCCCGCCGGTGGGAAACTCGCTCTACCGAAACGAGGGCGGAGGCCGCCTGCGCGACGTCACGAAGAAGGCGGGCGCGGCCGGGGCCGACCGCAAAGGGATGCAGTGCCTGTTCGCCGATCTCGACGAGGACGGCCGCCCCGACCTGTACGTCGCCGACGACGTGACGCCCGACCTGCTCCTGCGCAATCGCGGAGGCGGCGCCTTCTCCGACGCGACCTTCGAGGCATGGCTCGGAGACGTCAAAAGCTCGATGGGGGCCGCGCTCGGCGATTACGACGGCGACGGCGACCTCGACCTGGCCGTCACGCAGTGGATCGCCCACGAGAAGAGCCTCTACATCAACCTCCTGCGCGAGCGCGCCGCCAAGGACAAGCCCGGCCGCCGCCTCCATTTCGCCGACGGCAACGCCGCGGCGGGATTGGGGGAGACCACGCTCGACAACGTGGGCTGGGGCGTGGCGTTCCTGGATTACGACAACGACGGCAGGCTCGACTTGATCATCGCCAACGGCTCGACGTTCGAGGAGCGCGAGCGTCCCGAGAAGCTGATCGGACAAAAGCTGCAGCTTTTCTGGAACAGGGGCGACGGGACCTTCGCGGACGTCTCGGCGCGCGCCGGCCCGGCGTTCCGGCTTCCGCTCAACGCCCGCGGCCTGGCCGTCGCGGACTACGACGGGGACGGGCGGCTCGACGTCGCCGTCAACGTCCACGGCGGCGCGGCCCTGCTCCTGCACAACGTCCTCGGCAACGGCAATCACTGGCTGGAATTCCGGCTCCGTGGACGCGCGCCGGCGTCGGACGCGATCGGCGCGCGCGTGCGGCTGACGACGCCGGACGGCCGGGTCCAGACGCGAGTCGTGACCGCGGGGGGAAGCTACCTCTCCCAGCACAGCTTCACGCTCCACTTCGGATTGGGGGCCGCCGCCCGCGCCGCCAAGGTCGAGGTTCTCTGGCCCTCGGGCCGCAAGCGCGTGCTGACGGAGCAGGCCGCGGACCGCCTGGTGGCCGTCGAGGAACCCTGATGGCAAACGATAAATATTTTCCGCTCCTGGCCGCGGCCTTCCTGCTGGCGGCGCCGGGGCGCACGAGCGCCGGGCCGTCCGCCGACGAGAGGGCGTCCTATGTGACGCGCGGCGAGTTCCTTTTCAACTCACGGCCTTTCGACGCTCCCGCCTTCGTCGAGACGCTCGCGCGCCTGCCGGCGCTGCGCAAGGAGAATCCCGCTCTGCGGCAGGAGCTGGAAAAGGCCCTCAAGCGCCTGATCCCGAAGGAGGCGGCGGCCCTGAGCGCCTACTTCGAGTCCTACACGGCCCAGCCCTGCCGGAAGCGGCATGTGGAGATGAACCTCGACCGGACGGATTTCCCCGATTTCTTCCGGAGAACGGTCCTCGCGCAGGAGCGGCTCGCGGCGGCCTGCGGTCTCCTCGAGAAGGGCGAGGCGCGCGCCTCGCTCAAGCCCCTCGACGAGGCGCTCAAGCTCGATCCGCGCTTCGGCGACGCGTTTCTCCACCGCGCCCTGGCGCGCGAGCGCGTCGGCGACGCCGAAGGCGCGGGCCGGGATTTCTTTCGGGCTCAAAAGGCCGCCGAGGGCTCCGCGGCGAGGGTCGAGGGGGTCTGCGCCTGCACGCCGGGCCTCGCCGCCGAAGCCAAGCGCATCGCCGATAGGATCGAGCTCGGACACAAGGCGAACGCCAGGGGGATCGCTTTATTTCAAGGAGGCAAGTCCTCCGCGGCCGCCGCCGAGTTCAGCGAGGCGATCGCGCGAAACCCCGCCGACGCCGACGCCTTTCAGAGCCGCGCCGTCGTCCGCCAAGCCTCCGGAGACCTCGCGGGCGCCCTGAGCGACTATGAGACCGCGGCAAGGCTCGCCGGCGACAGGCCCGAGGCCCTCGCCAGGATCAGAGCGGGCATCTCGGCCGTCAAAGGGCGCATCGCCGACGCGCGCAGAGCGCCGCCGGCCCAACCCGCGCGGGAGCCCGTCGTGACGCCGGCCGCCGGCGATCCGCCCCCGCTGCGGACCGTTCCGGGAGCGCGAACCTACGGCCGCAACCTCGAGGCGGGCGTCGCCTACCCGATGCCCCAATCGGCCGCGCCGATGAAGGGGATCGACGACTCGGAGTACGACAATATCCTCAAGCGCTTCGTTCGGGCCACTTCTCTGCTTCGCCAGGGCAAGACGCGCGACGGCATCGCGAGGCTCAAGGAACTGGCCGATTCTCTGTCCGCGAACGCGGACTACTCGTTCCTTTATTTCGAGGTCCTCAGCGAACTCGCGGGCGCCCATCTGCGCACCGCCTCCGTGCCCGCCTGCCGCCGGCCGGGCCAAGGGGATTCCTGCCTTTTCCCGGGAGGCGTTCAGGACCTGCGCGCTGATCCCAAGGACGCCGAGGAGGCCATTCGCGTCCTGGAGACTCTTCTCGAGATCCGGCCCACGGACATGCAGTCGCGCTGGCAGCTGAACCTGGCGTACATGGCGGCCGGGAGATACCCCGGCGGGGTCCCCGCTCAATGGCTCATCCCCAAGGAGTCTTTCGGGACGCAGGGGCCCGTCAAGCGCTTCCATGACGCCGCTCCGGCTCTGGGCCTCGACGTCCTTTCGCACGCGGGCGGTTCGATCATCGAGGATTTCGACGGGGACGGCTTCCTCGACATCATGGCCTCGTCGATCCGCGGCGACGAGCAGCTGCGCTTCTTCCACAACACGGGCGACGGGACGTTCGAGGACTGGACCGAGAAGGCCGGCCTCAAGGGCGTGGGCGGGGGGCTTCACATCGTTCAAACCGACTACAACAACGACGGCCGGCCCGATGTCTTCATCCCCCGCCAGCTCGACGCCGAGGCCGCCAGCGACGGTCATTGCACCTTGCTCATGAACAAGGGCGCAGGCCTCTTCGAGGACG
>JAQTNG010000100.1 GCA_028714015.1 Elusimicrobiota bacterium
AGCTCTTGAATCACGAGCTCCCCACCGCGGCCAAGGCGATGGAGGCGCTGGGGCTGCCTCTCAGGTACGCCATGCTCATGGGAGCGGACAACTATCTGTGCGTCCAACGGCTCGCCAGGCTTCGCGCGCGCCCCGACGCCGTCTCCGAGACCGGCAAGGCGATGATCGATCGTCTCGACGCCTGGACGCGCGACGCCCAGTCCGGCCACCGTTCGGCGCTGCCGGAGCTCGTGCCGCAGAATATCTGGGACCGCGTGGCGCGCGACACCGACATCTGCATGGGGCCCGGCGGCCCCTATTGGGACCGCTGCCTGTGGCGGCGCGACCGCGAGCGCGCCGACCGCGCGCACATACTGGTCGTCAACCACGCGCTGCTGCTCTCCGGCGCGCGCCTGCCGCCGTCGGACGCGATGATCCTCGACGAGGCCCACAATTTGGAGGACGCCGCGTCCGCGCGCTACGGCGTGTCCGCGGGGCTGGCCCGCGCCGTGGCGCTGACCGAGGAGGTGCGCGTCGCGGCGAAGCTGTACGCCGACGAGGCCCTGGCCGAGCGCGCCGACGAGGCGGCTTCGGATATCGCCCGGTTCCTTGAAAGCCTCGCCAAGGACAG
Organism: Elusimicrobiota bacterium; assembly: GCA_028714015.1. Taxonomy (GTDB): domain Bacteria; phylum Elusimicrobiota; class Elusimicrobia; order UBA1565; family UBA9628; genus GWA2-66-18. The sequence continues at coordinate 611 of JAQTNG010000100.1, forward strand.
CGGCCTCAAGGAGCCCGTCGAGGAAAACCAGGGCAAGCTGCTCGAGTCCACGCCCGACGCGCCGCCCCCCGCCCTGCTCGCGCTCGACAAGGCTTTGGCCGAGGCCGCCGCGGCCGCCGAGGGCCGCCCCGACGAGACCGAGATGCGCATGCTCCACGCGCGCGTCGCGCAGTTCGGCCACGACCTGATGGCCGTGCTCAAGCCCGAATCCTCGGCGACGGCGCGCTGGATCGCCTGGCCGCGCACCGGGCCCGAGCTGCGCGCCGCCCCCCTCGACGTCGGCCGGCGCCTGGCCGAGGGCCTGTTCTCCCGCGGCATACCCGCGATATTGACGTCGGCGACCTTGTCGACCGGCGACGGCCTGAAGGACTTCAAGTCCCGCGTCGGCCTGCCCGAGGCGCGCGAGCTCGTGCTCGACTCGCCGTACGACTACGCCGCGCAGGCCGCCTTCTGGGCCGTCGAGGGCATACCCGATCCCAAGGACGAGGAGGCGCATGCCGCGGCGGTGACCCAGGCCTGCGCGGACATCGTCGCGCGCGTGCCGGGGGGCGTCTTTCTTTTATTTTCGAGCTGGAAGCTCCTGCGGAAGGTCCACGGCCTGCTCCGCAAAAAAATTCAGGATCGGCCCGTGTGGGCGCAGGGCGCGGCGGGCCACGAGAATCTGGTGCGCGAGTTCGAGGCGGCCGGCGACGCCGTGCTCCTCGGGGTGGACACCTTCTGGCAGGGCATCGACGTGCCGGGCGAAGCGCTGTCGTGCGTCGTCATGGTCAAGCTCCCGTTCCCCAACGTCTCCTCGGCGTTGGAAGAGGCGCGGCGCCGATGGCTCGAGGAGAACGGGCGCGATTATTTCAAGGACTGGTCTTTGCCCCGGGCCGTCATGAAGTTCCGCCAGGGCTTCGGGCGCCTGATCCGGACCTCGACCGATCGCGGCGCGGTGATCTGCCTCGACTCGCGGGTGCTCAAGAAGGGCTACGGCAAGGCGTTCCTGCGCTCCTTGCCGCCGTGCAGGAAAATAAGCAGCCTCGACGAGCTCGCGAAGTTCTTCACTCCGGCCGAAGCCGTTTGAGCTCCTTCGTCAGCATCAGGATCTCGGTGTCCATCTCGCCGCGCAGCGTGAGCCGATACATCCGGAGATCGGCCCGGAAAGACAGCACCGGATAAGCGAAGGTCGCCGGCCGCGTCTTTTCATACAAGAAGTGGCCGAACCAGGCGAAGGCGTAGGCGACGATGATCGCCGCGACGGCGACGAACGGGGCGCGCCCTATCAGCGCCGCGGCGCCCAGAACGATCCCCAGCGTCGTGCCGTAGGCGTGCAGCCGTCTATTGACCGGGTTCAGATGCCGTGAAACGTAAAACGGCCAGAATTCGTCGAGCGTCGAGACCTTGCCGGTCATATTTTCAATTTTAAGTCTTTACCTCCCCCCAATCAATCGCCTTCGGCGACATCGCTACAATGCGTTGTGAGACGCGCCCTGCTCGCCGCCGCGCTCCTGGCCCTCGCCGCCCCCGGGCGGGCGACCTTCGTCCGCTCGGTCATGGACCGGGTGGACACGGAGCCGTCCTTCGGCTCCGAGTACTTCCTCGACCTGCGCAGCTTCGCGCCGCCGCGCGCCTGGGACGACGCCTGGTCGGCGTCCTCCGGCGGCTACCGGGTCAACGCCGCCAGCCTCGACTGCTGCGACCTGTATCTCGACCAGAACCTGACCTTCATCCGGCGCCTGACGCCGGCGCTCGAGTTCCGCTTCCGCTTCGTCGAGCTCTCCGACAAGGACCGCCAGGAGGCGCACCACTGGGTCGAGCTCGAGCAGGATCTGGGCGGCGGCTGGTCGGCCGAGCTTTTCGGCGAGCCCACTTATCATAAGGAGGACGCGGACATCGGCGCCGGCCTGCGCTGGCGGCGCGGCGGCTGGGAGGCCCGCGCGCGGCGCACGGCCGTCGACTGGAACCTCAATGCCCGGGGCCGCACGACCCAGAACTACTCGCTCAAGCCCTATACCGACGAGGTCGCGCTTCGCGCTCCTATCAATATGTGGACGCTGACCGCGGCCGGCGATCTCGATGAGGCGACCCGGCGGGCGGTCCCGGACGAGCGGCGGGTGTTCTTCTACCGCCGCTCGCGGGCCTGGGCCGAGATCGGCAAGGACGAAGGGTGGGCGCCGCGCGTCAAATACTCCTACGAGAACCAGGTCAAGGCGAACACGGTGGCCCCGGGCGGCGCGGGAACCTCCGAGGAGGCCCGCCGCCAGGTCCATGAGGTCCTGGCTTCGGCTCGCGTTCATCCCGGGCCCGACGACGAGCTCGAGCCGGGCGGCGCCCTTCTGATTCGCGCCGCGCGCCTGGACCTGCCGGGGTCACCGTCGGGCGGGGCCTTCTACCGGCGGTGGGAGGTTCAGCCGTATCTCCGGTGGCGACGCCGGCTGAGCGCCCGCCTGACCTCCGAGCTCTCCCCCTCCTTCTCGATCGGCGAGAACCGGACCCGCCATCCCGGGGGCGCGGAGCCCGACCGCTTCGAATCCGTCGGGGAGGCGAAGCTCGGCGCGGCGCTGGAGTTCGTCTTCGGGAAGGCCGGCCGCCTCTCGCTGGGCGGCGTGCTCGACCTCGACACGCCCGGCAAGGCCTGGGACGGCGGCAACGTCCTGGCGATGTTTCTCTTCTAGAAAAAAGAAACGGCCGGATCTCTGCGAGAGATCCGGCCGTCCTGTTTTCAAAGCTCGGAGAGGGAGGGATTCGAACCCTCGCTAAGGCTTTACGCCCTAGAACGGTTTAGCAAACCGTCGGTTTCAGCCGCTCACCCACCTCTCCAGAAAGGGTTCGACGACGGTTCAATTCTAGCACATCGCGCGGCGTGGGCCCGCGACAACGCACCGGGCCCATGACGGCGCGACCGTCATGGGCCCGGGCTCACGGGGGTTGTAATCAGTGCGCCGGCCCGGCGTCGCGCCGCGTCAGGCGCTGCTCTGCGACTCGTGCAATTCCCGGGTCATTTTCGAGCCGCGGGCGTCGCCGAGCATTTTCTCGGCTTTCGGCCAATCGACGTTTTCAAGGAACGCCTCGACGTAGCTCGGCCGGCCCGTCACGCCCGCGTCCACCATGTAGGCGTGCTCCCAGACGTCCATGACGACGATCGGAGCGAACCCGGCGGGATGGCCGTCCTCGTGCAGATTGATCCAGTGGTTGGTCAGCGCTCCCGTCCGCGCGTCGTAATACAGGATCACCCAGCCCACCCCCCGCATCTTCCCCATGGCGGAAAACTCCTCCCGCCACTTGCGGTAGCCGCCGAACGAGTCCTTCATCAGCTTGCTCAGCTCGGCGTCGTCGCCCAGGGGCTTCTGTCCGGATTTCAGCATGCCGAAATAATGCTCGTGGAGGATCATGCCGTCGTACTCGAAGCCGATCCGGCGCTTGAGCTCCGCGAACTCCAGCCCGAAGTCCCCCTTCCCGGTCAGCGCCGCGAGCTTCTCGTTGAGGGCGTTCACGTTCTTGACGTAGCCCTCGTACAGCGTCCAATGCTGGGCGATCTGCTGCTCGCTGATTCCGGTCAGCCGCATGGGCCGAAGTTCCGGGCGCGCCTGGTATTTGTAAGGCATGTTGACCTCCTGTCTTTTGATTTCGACGGCGGGCGTCACGGCCGGCGCGTCGCTCGCCGGAAAAGACTCCTCGAGCGCCTCGTCGAGCTTCGCGTCGGCCGCCTTTTTCGCCTCATCTGATTCCGTCATGAATCTCCTCGCATGCGCCGCGCCGGCCTATTCCTCGGGTTCGATCTGTTCCAGCGCCGCGAGCTGGTCGTTTTGGCTCTCGCCTTCTCCTTCCTGGTTCAGCGGCCCCAGGCCGCCTTGCGCGGACCTCGGGTTGTCGCTGCCCGCGACGAGATCCTGATCGGGCTGGCCGGTCTCCATGGGCGTGAAGACATTTTGCGGCTTTTCGTTCGGAACGCGCGATTTGGGGACGGAATGCGTCTTCTGCATCCCGAGAGGAAGACGAGCGGCCTTGCGGACGGATTTGGACTTCGGCTTCTTTTTCGTTTTCATGCGAGCCTCCCACGGCGCGGCATTGCGGGCATCGTCGCTCTAAAGGCCGTGCGCGATCAATGGCGGCGGCGATACGGATTCGTGACCGGCCCCGCGCGAGCGGCCGTCGCCGGTTCTAGTGCTTCGGGTTCTCCGGCCTCTCGGGTCTCTCGGCGCGCTCCGGGCGTTCGGCCCTCTCGGCGCGTTCCGGGCGTTCGGCCTTCTCTCGGCGCTCCGCCTTCTCGTGGCGCTCCGCTTTCCCGGCCTTCTCCTCGTTGCGTTCCTGCTTCTTGCCCTCGGCCTTCTCCTGCTTGCGGGCGGAGGAGTCCACGCTCTTGACCTTGCTGGTCACCTTGCCGAGGTTGACGCCCTGCTTCTTGGCGATCTGGCCCCAGCCCATCTTCGGCGGGCCGTTGCGCTCGGCCATGATCGACGCGACGTTCGCGTCCGTGATCCCGCCGGGCATCTTCTCGGCCAGCGCGAGCACGATCGAGATCTCCCCATAGCCCAGCTTCTGGTCGCGCAGGCCTTGAACGCGGGCGTCGTCCACCTTGAACTCGGACTTCAGACGGGATTCGACCGTCTTTTGACCTTCGGGCCGGGCCGCGTTCTGGTCCAGCTCGGAGGAGGTCCGCTCCAGCTTCTGCTCGTCTTTGGACGATCCGGCCTCGGCCCGAGCGAACGACGCCGAGGATAAGGCGATGCCTAGCGACAGGTACAGCGCGCTGATTTTCATTTATTGTCTCCTTTAGTTGAAGCGGAAGCCGCCGCCGAAAGTGAAGCCGAAGTCCGGGCTGCCGCGGGACAGGCCGACCAGGCCGCCGCCGAAGAGGCTGCCTTGCTCGCCGAGCTTGTAGTCGAGTATTCCCCGCAGATCGCGGGGGCCGGGCTCCCCCGAGACGAGGGCGTTGCTTCCCTCGAGGAGGACCGTCAGCGTCAAATCCTTGCGCAGCGGGTGCGAGAAGCCGGCGTCCACGGCGACCTGATTGTTCAGGTTCCGTCCGGGCGGGTCGCCGATGACCGTGTAATACAGGTCCGCGATGAGCGTCCAGCCGGGAAGGAGGAGCTTGCCGAACTCGAGGCCGAGGCCCTCGTCGAACTCGCCGGTGCCCAGCCCCTTGTCCTTGTCCGCCGTCGGCGCCTTGATCTTGCCGACCACGGTCAGATCGAAGGGATTGGGATCCTCCCGCAGCGCATCCCAGCCTCCCCGGAGCACCGCGTCGCCCGCACCGGATTGGGTCGTCGTCGCGGCCGCGGCCGCGCCCCCCCCTCCGCGTACGCGGACCGGCCGGCCCCCCACGTTCGTCACCGAGCCGTCGCTGGTCAGGCTCACGAACGGCAAGGTCAGCGACGCGTACCCGTCGCCCCAGTAGCGCTTGACGGTGAAGGGAACGTAGAGGGAGCTCGACCGCGTGTCGGTTCCGTACTTCCCGGTTTCATAGTTGAGCGACGAGCTGATTTTCCAGTCGAGGCCGCTCGCGCAAGCCGGGCGCGCCGCCGCGACGCACAGCATCACGGCCGCCGGCAAGACGAGTATTCGCGTCCAACGATTTTGATCCATGGCGGACTATACCTCCGTTCCCGTCTGCGGACTATGCGGATTTATACGCGGTTCGAGAGTAGGAATACGGAGTCACTCCGGGCCGAACGCGTGGCCGCCGATGACGGACAGCGTCCAGCGGGAATTCGTGCCGTTGGGGCTGAGGGCGCGGGCGAGGTCGATGCGCACGGGGCTGTTCCCGGCGGACCGCGACGCGGCCAGGCGCAGGCCCAGGCCGACGCTGTGATGGAGGTCCGTCAGCTGCGTATGGGTTTTGGCGTCCCACGCCCAGCCCGAGTCGTAGAACACGACCGCGCCGATGTCGAGCACTCGCAGCAGCTCCTCGTAGAGGAAGACGCGGTCCTCGATGTTCAGCAGCAGGCGCCGCTCGCCGCTGAACTGCTCCAGGCCGTAGCCGCGCAGGCCGTTGCTTTCCCCCAGCTTCAGGCGCGAGGCGGGATCGAGCCGCCAGCCGTGGTCGTAGGCCGCGTGCAGGGCGAGCGTCTGGCGCGGCAGGCCCGTGAGGAAGAACAGCGCGTCGCCGGCCGCGACGCGGTTGGAGTTGGCGCCGTTGACGAAGCCCGTCGTGTAGGAGGCGCGCAGCAGCAGCAGGCGGTCCTCCCAGGCGAACCCCTTGCGCACGGTCAGCCCCGGCAGGACCTGCGACTCGGCGCCTTCCAGCGGCCGGAAGCGGGGCGCCCAGGAGACCGTCGGCAGGACGCTCAGCCCGAGGTTGTAGTCCTCGTCGTGGGAGAGCTTCTGGACGCGCCGCACCTTGACGAAGTCGAGCTCCTGCCAGTCGGCCGCGAGCTGCAGGAAGACGAACTGCTCGCGCTCGGGCAGGGTCCCGGGCGCCGTGGCGGGCAGGGGCAGAAAGTCGACGTGGTGGTTCATCAGGCCCGCGCTCACGCGGCGCGTGCGCGCCGTCGACGTCGCCAGGGCGACGCCGTAGACGACGCCGACCTCGCTGGCGCGGCGCAGGGCCGTGCCGGTCAGGGCGTCGCCCTCGTAGGTCGAGGCCCTGTTCTCCGCGTAGCTCCCGTTCAGCCCGCTCGAGGCGCGCGTGATCGACGCGTAGAAGGGACGGTTGACGGCGAACGAGTAGCTGCGGGTGTCGGGCCCCGAGGCGGCCGACAGGGCGAGGCTCTGGTGCTGGCGTCCCAGGAACTGGGTGTCCTTCCAGTCGATGGACCTCGACGGGGTCCCGCCGTCCTGCTTGTACTCGGCCGAGATCGAGTTGCCGCTGCCGAGCAGGTTGTGCTCGGTGAGGCCGCCTTTCCATTCGGTCGTGCCGCCGGCGCGCTTGTAGTGGGCGACGACCTCGAGGCTCCAGGCGTCGTAGGTGCGCACGACGACGTCGACGGTCCCGCGCGCGTTGACCGCCGACTCGATGGCGGCGCGGCGCAGTATGGGCAGCAGGCGGAGGTTGCGCTCGGATTCCGCGACCAAGGTCGCGTCGTAGGGCTGGCCCACGGCGAAGAGCAGCTCCCGACGCACGACGGCCTCGCGCGTCGTGCGGTGAAAGGCGTTGGCCATGCGGTAGAGCAGCTTCGACTCCGGGTAGACGCTCGTGTCGAAGACGTTGTACGCGACGACCGTGATCGAGGCGATGCTCCGGCCCGCGAGCGCCGGGGCGGGCTTGCGCCGGGCGGCGCGGGACGGCGGCGCCGCGAGCACGAGGAGCCCGCTGAGGACGGCGGCGACGAGGCGCCTCGCAATCATCGGTGGGGTCATTATAGGAGCGCCGGCCCCGAGGGCACATGACCGCGCGGTCAGCCTTAATGGAATTTATGATGACGCCCGGCGCGCGCTCCGGCTCGACATCCGGCCTCGACTTTAAATTCACACGGCCTGCATGGCAATAGCGCCGCGGCGGCGCTAAACTGCAAACGAAGCAGCGGAGGCGAGCCTATGACCCGGAAGAATGGGACGGTCGTGTTCCCCGTCAAGGGACGGGGCGCCGTGAAAAGCCGCGACATCGCCTCCGCGATCCGCGAGGGGCGGCTCACGCGCGACCAATTCGACGCGTGGCACACCCAGCGCCGAGGCGGGGGTCTCGTGATCACCCTGCGCGAGACGACCTCCGAACCCGCCAAGCCGGCCCGGCGCCCGGCCCGCAAGCACAAGAAGTGACGCGTCAGCGCTTGGGAAACAGGCCGGCGATCCTCGAGGCGACCGGCCCGTTCGGGTCGACGCCCAGCCGGTCGAAGCCGCGGCGCGCGGCGTCGCGCGTCGGCCTCACGCCTTCGGCCCACTGCTGGAAGGGCGGCTTGCCGGACTTCTGCGGCATCGTGTAGCCGAGGAACAGCGCGATCGCGACGAGGAAGGCGATCTCGACGCCGATCTTCGCCGCCCCGGTGCCGAGGTCCAGGATCTTGTCGAGAAACCAGATGCCGACCGCGCCGGCGGCGATCACCGACAGCACCATCGCGTGGTAGGCCTGCCCCGTCCAGTCCGGGTAGCACACCGCGATCGCGCCGTAGACGAGCAGGCCGAGGAGCAGGGACCGGATCAGCGCCATGAGGCCTCCGACTTCAAGGTCAGGTGTATCTTGAGAAAAGGCTCGGCGAAATCCGACGGCAGCGCCGGGAAGGGCGCGGCGGCCTGCACCGCGGCGACCGCCGCGGCGTCGAAGTCGCCGTCGCCGGAGCTCGACTCCATGCGCAGGTCGGTGAAGGCGCCGTTGCGCACGATCGCGAACACGACGACGCCCTCCCCCGACGCGGCGGGCATGCGCTTCTGCCAGGCGGCCCACAGCATCTGACGGACCTGGCTGATGTACCACGGATACGGGAAATTGGGCAGGTCGGTGGCCACCCCGGCGGCGTTGCCGGGCATGCCCCCCGCCGCGCCGGGCGCCCCGGTGATGGCGGCCTCGGGCGCGGGGATCATCGAGGGCTTGGGCGGCGCCTTGCGGTCGCTCCAGCCCTGGAGCAGGCTCGGCCGCGGCAGGGCGATCGCGCGGTGGCCCTTCGTCGCGAACGAATCCTTCTCCGCCTGCTGGGTCGGCCGCGCCGGCGCCGCGTCCGGCTCGGCCTTGGCGGCCGCGGCGGGGCCGGCGGACTGAAGCACGGCGGGCCCGCCGACGAAATCGATCATGTACACCTTGTCGGCCTTCTGCAGCGCGCTCGGCACGTAGAACGCCGCGGCGACCAGCAGGGCGGCGTGCACACCGGCGGAGCGGGCGAGAAACGGCTTGAGCGCTCCGGTCATTTCTCGTCCGGAGTGACCCCGATGCCGAGCTTGCCCACGCCCAGCTTCTTGGCGAAGTCAAGGATCATGACGACCTTCTCGACCGGCGTCAGGCGGTCGGCCTGCACGAGCACGGTCTTGCCCGCGGCCTTGGACAATCTCAGCGTCATCTCGCGCTCGACCTTCTCCCACTTCACCGCGACGCCCTCGATCGTCACCGCGCCGGTCCTCGAGATCTGGATCGTCACGGCCGAGCCGGTCTCGGCGGGCGCCCCGGAAGAAGCCTTCGGCAGCTTCACGGTGAGCTGATGCTGGACGAGTATGGGTGTCAGCACCATGAAGATGATGACCAATATCAGCGACACGTCGATCAGCGGGACGAGGTTCATCTCCGCGAACACGCGGCGGCGATTGGACCCCGTCGTGGGGACGTTCATTGGACTACTTGTGCGCCCGCTCGGCGAGGCCGTCGAGGACCTCGTCGATCATCCATCTCAGCTCCGCCTCGAAGCGGCCGATCTGCGAGTTGAAGTAGTTGAAGGCGGCGACCGCCGGTATGGCGACGAGCAGCCCCGCCGCGGTGCAGATCAGCGCCTCGGATATGCCCACGGCGACGAGGCCGGGGCCCGCCCCCGCGGCGTTGGCGAGGTCCTTGAACGCGCGCATGACGCCGAGCACGGTGCCGAAGAGGCCGATGAAGGGTGCGACCGAGGCGATCGTGCCTAAAGTCGAGATTCCCCTTTCCAGCTCGGAGACCGCGCGCTGGGCGGCGCGGTCCGCGGCCCGGTGGCGCTCGTCGCGGTTCGTGGGCCCCGACAAGGTCGCCATCACGACGCCGGAGGCGAGGCCTTTATGCGTCTTCGCGAGCTGGGCGGCGTCGGGCAGCTTGCCCGCGTCCGCGGCGGCGCGCACCTTGGCGAGAAATTCCGCGGACCCGCCGGTGGTCTTCTTGAAGAACTTGTAGCGCTCCCAGATCAGGGCCACGCAGTAGATCGACAGAAGAATCATGAAGATCAGAACCGGCCCGCCCGCGACGAGGATTTCCTTGATTCCTGCCTGTTGTCCCATGTCGTGATTATATATTTTAATGCCGCTGGATGAAGAGAGTGGTCGTCCGCCGTCCCGGAGGGCACGACGCCCTGTCGCTCGTCGAGGAAGCCGATCCCGTCCCCGGCCCCGGTCAGGTCCGCGTGCGCGTGCGCGCCGCCGGCGTCAACTACGCCGACACGATCGTCCGCGAGGGCTGGTACGAGGCGGCTAAGGGCAAATATCCTCTCACGCCGGGCTTCGAGTTCGCCGGGGTCGTCGACAGGTCAGAGTCTCCGCTGTTCAAGCCGGGCGCGCGCGTGTTCGGCTTCACCCGTTTCGGGGGCTATTCC
>JAQTNG010000101.1 GCA_028714015.1 Elusimicrobiota bacterium
GACCTTGCCGGCGGGTATGCCGGTGCGCAGGGCCACTTCCGAGGCGATGTCCTCGGGGAGAACTTCCCGCGTTGCAATAACGCCGGCCTTCGCGGCTTCGGAGGCCTTGAGCTCGACCTCGGCGCTCGCGTCGTCGATCAGATCGAGGGCCGAGTCGGGGAGGTTGCGGTCCGTGATGTAGCGGGAGGCCATCGCCACGACAGCCTTCACCGTCTCGGCGCCGATCGTGACCTTGTGCTTCGCCTCATAGCGCCCCTTCACGCCTTCGACGATCAGTTCGGCCTCCTCCTTGCTGTGGGCGTTGAGCTTGACCGCATTAAAACGGCGCGCGAGCGCGCCGTCCTTCTCGATCTTGCGGAACTCCTCCATCGTCGTCGCGCCGATGACCGAGATCGTGCCGTCGGCGAGGGCTTCCTTCAAGATGTTGGCGGCGTCCGCCGAGCCGGAGGCTCCGCCGGCGCCGATGAGCATGTGGATCTCGTCGATGAAGAGGCGGACCTTGCCCTTCGAGTCGCGGGCCTCTTCCAGGATCTTGACCATGCGCTCCTCGAACTCGCCGCGGTACTTCGTGCCCGCGACGACCTTGGTCAGGTCGAGCTTGATGATGTTGACGCCCTCGAGCTCGGGGATCTCGCCGTCGACGATCATCTGCGCCAGGCCGTTGGCGATCGCGGTCTTGCCGACGCCCTTCTCGCCGATGATGAGAGGGTTGTTCTTCTCGACGCGCAGGAGCGTCTTGACGATCTGGCGCATCTCGGCCTTGCGGCCGATCATCGGGGGCAGCTTGCCCTCGACGGCGGAGCGCGTCACGTTCGTCCCGTAGGTGTTGAGCGCCTTGTACTTGTCGTCGCTCTTCTCGATGAGCGGGAACAGGGAGCGGCGGCGCTCGGCCAGCGGGACCGACTTGACGCCGTCGTCGGGCAGGGGCGCGCCCGTGTGGAAGGCCTGGATCAGGGCCCAGCCGGCGGCGACGCCGGCGCTCTGTTTGGTCTCGTCCGTGGGCTGGAGCTTCGCGAAGAGGTTTCCGAGCCAGGCCTGGTTGTTGGGGCTCAGCGGCGCCGGATCGGCCTTGCCGGCGGCGTAGAACCGGCCGCTCATCGAGCGCTGGGCGCCGGCGAGGATCGTGCGCGTCTCCTGGCTGCTCGCGTCGTCGGGCTTCTGGGCGAGATTGCGGTCGTACTCGGCCAGGACGTCGCGGGTGAGCTCGAGCGCGGCGTTCTTGTAGAGGATCGCCACCTCGGCGCGGGCCGCCTCGTCGCCGACCGACGCGAGCAGGCGCAGGGCCTCCCCGAAGGAGGCGAGGGCGCGCGCGTGGGAGTTGAGGCCGGGGGCGTTGAGCTGGTCGATGCCGTCGATGGTCTTCGAGTTGGCCTGGTCCATCATCGGGTCCTGGAGCCGGGAGCTGTCGCGCTGGACCGCTTCGCTGTAGAGGTAGACGCCGCCGGAGAGACGGACGAGCTGGCTTTCCTTGGCGAGCCTGTCGACCGCCAGGAGGCCCTGGGCGGCCGGCACGCCGGCGCCCATCGCGATCTGGCCGATCGTCACGCGGTCGAGGGCCTCGCCGGGCTTCGCGTGCTTGGCGAGCGCGTCGCGCATCGCTTCGACCTGCGCGGGCGTCGGCTGGGCCGGGGCGAGGTCGCCTTCGGAGGCGGCGGAGCGCCGCGGGGTCAAAGCGGAGGGCACGCCGGTCACGCCCGACGCTTCGCCGCCCGGGCGCTTCTGATCATTGCCTTCGAAGGCGGCGGCGGCGGCGGACTTCGACGCGCCGACGCTCAGCGCGGGAGCGTTCAGCGCCTTGGCCTGGAGCGCGGCGCCGATGAGGACGGCCTTGGCGGCGGCGGGCTCGCCCTTGGCCGGGGCCGGCATCGCCTTGGCGCCGATCGCGGCGGGAACCAGGCCGGCGGCCGGCGTGAGCGCGCTCGGAGCGGAGAGCGGCGCGAGCGCGAGGCTCGCGGGGGTGAGCGTCGAGGAAAGACCGGGGGCGGCGGAGATTGCGCCGAGCGTCGTTCCGACGGCGCCGACCGTGCCGGAGCCCGAGCCGACCGCGCCGACTCGCCCAACGGTCTGCGCGAAGGCCTCGCGGCTTCCCGGAAGCGTCACGAGGAAGGCGGCCAGCAGGGCGCGCGACAGGATGGTCGAAGGGCGGGGATTCATCGTTTTCATGCGTTTATTGTAGTCGCGCCGTGACAATCGCGCAGGGGCCAATGGGGCCGGGGCGGGAGGGGAAAGGCCCTATTAGGGAAATGGACCGAGTGCCCAGGTCCCTTGGGCCCTATGGGCCCGGGAACGCGTCTTTCGGCGCCGGGAGCCCGGCGAGAGCCTCGGAGTCCGGGGCGGGCCGCTTCCGGTCCAGAGTATAGTGGACGAAGTAGCGGATGGTCGACGAGAGCTTCTCGGGCGTCAGCCGGCTCTTGAGGAGCACGTGGTGCGCGCCCAGGCGCACGGCTTCGGCGGCCAAGGAGGGAGAGTCCGATCCCGCGAGAACGATGAGAGGGGTCGCCGGAAACCCGGCGTGCAGGCGCGCGAGGAGCTCTCTTTCCGTCGCGCCCAGGTCGTGAAGCCCGATCAGCATGATCTCGGCGCTCTCGAGGTCCGGGTTCTCGGAAGCCATGACGTCGGCGACGTCGGCGGGGATGCTCCCCGTCTTGACCAGCTCCCGGATGCGGGCGACGTCGCTCGCCTCGGGCTCGATGAGCGCGATCTTGATTGATCCCTCGGGACATTCGCTCACGGGCACAGCATAACCGCGCTGCGCCGGGTGGCAAGGGGTGCTTCATCATCTCCGTCATTTATGTCGGATCGGGCCCGCGGCCAGGCCGTGTTATTGGCGGAGGGCCGAGGGCCCGACCGGCGAAGCGCAATAATAGGCGTAATACCGGATCATCGACGACAGTTTGTCGGGCGTCAGCTGGCTCTTGAAGAACACGTGCTGGGCGCCCAGGCGCACGGCCTCGCCCGCCCAGGAAGAGCCGTCCTCGCCCGCCAGGACCACGAGAGGAATTCGCGGAAATCCGGCGTGCAGCCGCGCGAGGGCTTCCCTTTCCAGGTCGCCCAGGCTCCGGAGCCCGAGGAGAATGATGTCGGAGCCGTCGATGTCCGGACGCTCGGACGCCATGACGTCGGCGACGTCGGCGGGGACGCTCCCCATCGTCACCAGCTCCTCGATCCAGGCGACGTCGCGCGGCTCCGCCTCGATGAGCGCGATCTTGACCGATCCGTCGTGCGCGGCGTTCATGCGCATAGGATAAGCGCCGCGCGCTGACAATCAAGAGCCGTTTCGTCAGCTTATGTCAGGACCTGTCAGGGGTCACGCCGACGGCTTTCCGGCCTTCCCCGCCTTCGCGGGCACGATCGCCGACGGGTAGATGTCGTCGTAGGTCCGCGCGGGGGTGAGCTTGATGCCGTCGCGGACTTCCTTGGGTATGTCCTCGATGTCCTTGAGGTTGGCGAAGGGGAAGATCACTTCCTTGTAGCCCATGCGGTGGGCGGCCATGACCTTCTGCTTGAGGCCGCCGATCGGCAGTATGTCGCCGCGCATCGTGATCTCTCCGGTCATCGCGAGGCCGGGCGTCACCGAACGGCCGGTGAGCGCGCTGATGATCGCGGTCACCATCAGGCCGCCGGCGGACGGGCCGTCCACCTTGCCGGCCGGGGTGATGTTGATGTCGATGTCGTGCTTCGTGAAGTCGAAGTCCTTGAGGCCGAACTTGGCCGCGTTCTGCTTGACGTATTTCAGCGCGTTCTTGGCCGAGTCCTCGATGTCGGGGCCGAATTGCTGGCGCAATTTCAGCTGGCCCGATCCGGGTTCCTTCGACACCTCGACGTTGAGCGTGCTGCCTCCGAAGGTGTTGACCGCCAGACCCGTCGCCACGCCGACGCCGTTCTGCGCCACCTGGCGCGGGCTGAAGCTTTCGACGCCGAGGTAATGCTCGATGTCGCCTTCGTCGACGACTCCGGGCGCCTTCTCGCCGCGGGTTTCCGTCCAGGCCGAGATCTTCCTCAGAACGGACTCGATCTGCTGGCGGAGCTTGCGCACGCCGGCTTCCATGGTATACCCTTCTATGATACGGCGGATGGCGGCCTTGGTGAGCTGCGCCTCCTCGGCCTTCAGGCCCGTGACCGCGAGCTTCTGCGGCACGACGTGGCGCTCGGCGATCGCGATCTTCTCGAGCGTCGTGTAGCCGTCGAACTCGATGATCTCCATGCGGTCGCGCAGCGGCTCGGGTATGTTGGAGAGCTCGTTGGAGGTGACCACGAACAGCACCTCGGACAGGTCGTAGGGAACGTCGAGGTAGCGGTCGCGGTAGGTGTTGTTCTGCGACGGGTCGAGTATTTCGAGCAGCGCCGCGGTCGGGTCGCCGGCGTTGCCGTTGCGGCCGATCTTGTCGGCCTCGTCCATCAGCATGACGGGGTTGATCGTGCCGGCGGCCTTCATCTGGCGCATGATCTCGCCGGGCATCGAGCCGAGATAGGTGCGGCCGTGGCCGCGCAGGACGGTCTCGTCGTGGACGCCGCCCAGCGAGAGGCGCACGAACTTGCGGCCGAGCGCCTCGGCGATCGCGCCGGCGATCGAGGTCTTGCCCACGCCGGGGGGCCCCGTGAAGGCGATGATCGCGCCCTTCTTCGAGCCGGTTTTCTTTCTCAGAGCCAGGAACTCGAGGACGCGCTCCTTCACCTTCTCCAAGCCGAAGTGGTCCTTGTCGAGTATGCGGCGGGCGTCGGCGATATTGAGGTTGTCCTCGGTGCGCTGGCTCCACGGCACGTCGAGCAGCCACTCGAGGTAGGCGCGCGCCTTCTGCGCCTCGGAGTCCTTCGGGTTCATCTGGGACAGCTTGCTGAACTCCGCCGTCGCGGTCTCCTGGACGCCGGCCGGCATGCCGATGGCCTGCATCTTGGCCTTCAGGGCCTCGATCGACTTGAGGCTGTCGGCCGAGCTGACGCCGTTGCCGCCGCCGCCGGTCTCCATGGACGGCTTGGCCTTCGCCGACATTTCCTTGAAGTGGGCCGTCATCTCGAGGATCACGGCCTGCAGGCGCGCCTCGGTGGACGGCTCCTGGAGCAGCTGCAGCTTGACGTCGGCCGTGAACGGGAACTCCTGGGCGATCAGGTTGGTCAGGCGCTCGACGCTGTCCTCCATGAGGGCGTGCTTGATCAGGTCCGAATCGATCGCGGGATCGAGCGGCGCGAACTGGTTGAGGGTGTGCTGGGCGAGCGCGCCGAGCTCTTCGAGGCGCGCCTGGCTGCTCGGGACCGTCTTGGGATAGGTCACCTTGGCGATGGAGACGCCGCCTTCGTCCTTGTAGCCGGTGATCGTCACGGGCCGCAGGACGGTCATGAGCACGGAGGCGTTGCTCGGGTCCATGGTCTCGGGCGAGGAGAGCTTGACGAGCACGGCCGTCGCGCTGTGGCCCTGGGGATCGGAGCCCAAGGTCGTGGCGATCATGTAGCCGCCGGTGCGCATGGCCTTGGTCACCATCGCGACGCTGTCGGCCCCCCGAAGCGCGATGCGCACCGAGTTGACGCCGGGGAAGAATATCTTCGTCAGGGCGATGACCGGGGCTTCGGCGGGCGAGGCCACGGGCACGAGGGCCCGGCTCTTCGGAATGGCGCCGTCATCGTCGTCGCCGTCCGCGCGGCCGCGGCTGCCGTCGAAGCGCTCGCCGGAGGCCGACGCGCCGCCGTCGTTCTTCTTCGATCCGGCGGCGGCGGCGGTCAGAGCGGCCATCGCCGACGGGCCGGCCGCGGCTTCGGATTTGAGAGCCTTGGCGGCGGCGACCGCGGCCGAGACCGGCTTGGCGGCCTTCGCGGCGGCGGGCATGAGAGCGGACGGCGTCAGCGCGGCGGGCATCAGGGCGGGAGCGGCCGCGCCGGGGGCCGCGGGCGCGGAGAGATTCAGATTAATGGGAGCCAGAGCCGCGCTGAGGCCGGGGGCGGCCGTGATCCCGCCGAGCGCGTTGGGCTGTCCCGCGACCGAGCCATAAGGCGAGGAAGTGCCGCTTCCAATCGCCGTCGCCGAGCGGCCGACCTGGGCGAAGGCTTCGCGGCTTCCCGGAAGCGTGACGAGGAAGGCGGCGAGCAGCGCGCGCGACAGGATGGTCGAGGGCCGGCGGGTCATGGTCTTCATGGCATTAGAATAACAGCGCGGGAAGACTTCCGAAGGGGCCTAACGGGCCAGGAGGGGATGGGGAAAGGACCTATTATGGAGGGGCCAAACGGTCCGACCAATCCACGTCCTTGAACCGGCGGTGGGCCCACAGGGCCTGGCCGGGCACGGCGCGCATCCACTCCTCGACGCGGGACGCGAGCCTCTGGTTGTCGGCCTTGTCGTCGTCGGTGAGCTCGATCTCCGGCTCGATGATGATCCTCACGCGGCCGTCGGCCTCGCGCTTGGGGAGCACGGGGAGGATCGCCGCTCCCGTGCGGCGCGCGAGCGGCGCGATCGCGGCCAAGGTGTGCACCATGACCCCGAACAGGCGCATCGGCTCGCCCATCGGCGGGGACATGTACTGGTCCATCACGAACACGACGCCGCCGTTGTCGCGCAGGGCCTTCATCACGGTCGGGATCGTGCGCGGCTGATAGGTCGCGCGCACCCCGACCGACAGGCGGACCTTCTCCATCCAGGCGTGAAGCCACGCGGGCTTCAGGCGGCGCGTGACGATCGTCACCGGCATGTCCTTGATCGCCCCGATGGAGGCGGCGAACTCCCAGTTCGCGATGTGCGAGCCCAGGAACAGCACGCCCTTGCCCCGCGCCCGCGCCTTTTCCCAGTGCTCGTAGCCCTCGATCTCGACGTTGCGCTGGACGTAGGAGCGGAAGTGGCCGGGGATCGGCGCGAACATGTGCGCG
Organism: Elusimicrobiota bacterium; assembly: GCA_028714015.1. GTDB lineage: Bacteria > Elusimicrobiota > Elusimicrobia > UBA1565 > UBA9628 > GWA2-66-18. Next base: position 6,850 of record JAQTNG010000101.1, read on the forward strand.
AGCTCGAGCACCATCCGGCCGTAGTGCTCGTAGTTTTCCTTCAACAGCGCCCGGCGGCGGTCCTCGCTCAGCTCGGGGAAGCAGCGCGCGAGGTTTTCGCGCGCGACGCGGGCGTGCCGCGTGTCGAAGACCAGCGCCGAGCGGCCCAGGAGTCCGCCGAGCGACATCTCCCAGGAGCGCGGCAGGGCCGCGACGAACAGCCCCATGCCGTGAAGCGGAACGCGCAGCAGCAGCGCGAGGACCGGGTTCAGTTGAGACCGCCGCGGCGGGGCCGGGAGAGGGCGTTGGTCTTCATGGAATCTTCGAGGGAGATTCTACCAAAACACCGGCTATTCGGCGCGGGCGGCCTCCCGGTGCGCCTTGCGGCCCCCGCGATGGATCGAGGCGGGCGCCGATTCTTCCGCGAGCAGACCCCGCGCCAGCGCGACGGCGCGGGAGGCGAGCGCCGCGGCGCCCTCGTGGAGCTCGGCGCTTCTTTGGACGAGCTCGTTGTTGCGGTCCATGTCCTCCGCCGACCAGCCCCGGGAGTGCGCGATATAGGGGAATTGCGGGAACCGGAAGCCGAGCTCGCCGAAGAATCCCAGCATCCCGCCGGCGACGGCCTGTATGTTGTCCTGGCCTCCCATGATGATGAAGCCGGCGACCTTGTTTTGGATGAGCACCCGGTTGCGCGTCGGTATCTGGTTCTGGACACAGTTGAGGCGCTCGACCATCTTGTGGTACAGCGACGAGGCCGCCCCCCAGCGGATCGGCGTCGCGACGAGCACGACGTCGGCCCAGTGGACGAGCGCCTCGTAGACGCGGTCGAGCTGGTCCTTCGGGTCCATCTGCGTGATCGAGCAGGGCCAGGTGCAGGCCCGCATGTGCTTCGAGTAATACCCCTCGCAGGTCCGAAACGACAGGTCGTTGAGCTTGATCAGCTTGGTCTTCGCCTTCAGCTCGCTCGCCGCGGATTCGAGCGCATGGGTCAGCAGCTCGTCCGACGCGGAGAAGCGCGGGTTCTTGGCGTCCATCGCGGTCGTGGACAGGCCGAGGACGCGCACCGCTCCGGGCTTGCGGTTGACGGGGCGCGCGAGATGATGCGGGTGCGCCGTCTTGTGGCGCGCGCTCGCGGACGTCAGGTTCACCCAGAGGCTGCCGCCCGAAACCTTGTGCTCGAAGCGGGGGACGCGGTCCTCCTCGAACCCCGGCTCGCCTTCGCCGGTCGCGCGGTGGAACTTGTAGTTGTGCCACGGGCAGACCAGATACTCGCCGTCGAGCCGCCCCTCGCCCAGCGGGCCGCCGGCGTGGTTGCAGACGCCGGAGACGACGGCGAAAGTCCCGTGCAGCCAGCTGACCGCGAGCGCCGTCCCTCCGGCCCTCGCATGGCTGAGCGGCCGCTCCTTGAATCTTTCGACCGGTCCCAGATCGAACCACTGCGCGTCGGGCATGGGGATTCTCCTTTCCGGCTTTTCAGTTTAACAGGAAGGGAAGTGCGGTTTGTTGACGGGGAGGTGCCGGCGGCTTGACGACCGCGCGAGAGGGGGGTATGCTTCTCGCATGAGACACCTCCGCCCGCTTTGCCTTCTCTTGACGGCCGCGACTCTGTCCTCCTGCGGCATCCTTTACACCGACATCAAGGTGCCGCGCGGCTACCGCACGGCGACGCCCGCCGAGGTGAAGTCCGCGCCCGATGATCCGACGGTCACCGGCCAGGCCTGCAACCGCTCGGCGCTTTTCCTGGTCGCCTGGGGCGACGGCTCCTACGCCGCGGCCGTCGAGAACGCGCTCGGCAAGCGCGACGGCATCCTCTACGACGTGCGCGCGGACGTCAAGGTCAACGCGTACGTCCTGGGCCTTTACACGAAGGTGTGCACGGTGCTCAGCGGCAAGGTCGCCAAGCCGTGAGATTCCTGCTCGCGGCGCTTCTTCTCGCCGCGCTGGCGCCCGCCGCCCGGGCGACGGGCGAGGGCGACGAGGACGCCGCGGCTCCGGGCCTGCTTCCGGCGGGGAGCTTCATGCTCTTCTACAAGACCGAGGGCCCGCTGTCGTTCGTCGCGATGACGCCGAAGGACCGCCCGAAGGGCGCGCGCGAGCTCGGCACGGTCAAGGGCAGCTCCTGCCAGCACGGCCTGTCCATCCCGATCTCGGCCGACGTGCGCGGCACGAGCATCTCCGGCGCGTACGGCGACGGGAGCTTCGCCAAGGCGATCGCGCAGATCAAGAAGGAGAAGCCCGAGGTGATCGGGATCTACGACGTGCGCACCGACATGCGCGTGCTCAGCATACTCGGCATTTACAAGAAGCTGTGCACCGAAGTGACCGCGCGCGCCTTCGCCGCGTCCTAGCCGTCGCCTCCTCGTTACAACCCCGCCATTGATCGAGCCTTTCGCGTTCGCTATTTTGATCCCGCTCCATCGGAATTGAATCAGCCGCGAAAGGAGGCCCTATCCATGCGCACGATGATGAAGGTCACTCTGCCCGTCGAGGCGGGCAACAGGGCCATCGGCGACGGCACGCTGCCGAAGATGATCCAGGACCTGATCGACGCGAACAAGCCCGAGGCCTCGTATTTCTACACCGAGAACGGCAAGCGCGGCATGATGTTCGTCTTCGACATGAAGGAGCCCTCGCAGATACCGGCGATCTCGGAGCCTCTGTTCATGAACCTCCACGCGGAGGTCGTGTATTATCCGGTGATGAACGCGGCCGACCTCAAGATCGGGCTGGAGAAGGTCGTCGGCCGCAAGCACGGCCGGGCCCCGGTCGAGGTCTGAGCTCGGGCCGGCGCCTAACGCTCCGCTCCGCCGCGCGCGCCGAGCATCCGGACGATCATCGCCGCGCTTGTCCAAGCGCTGCGGCCCGCGGCCGCGGCTATCTTCAAGTCCGCCGGCTCCAATTGCTTCTTCTTCGCTATGGCGTGGGTCAGCCATAAGCCGATCGAGCTCATCAGCTTCGCGTCGGGAGCGTCGGCCAGAGTCGAAAAGGACGGAATTTCGACCGGCTTGAGGCCGCCGCGATCCCGCTGAAGCAGGGAGCAAGAGAGGTCTTGGATGGCCGCGAGATGCCGGTCCCGCACGGACGGGGCAAAAGCGAGCGCAACGCCGTTATGCAAATCGTTCGAGCCGGCGCCGCGGGAGCGCCGCTCCATCAATATCAGAGTCGAGACAATGATGGCCGCCTGCAGCAGCGTGGCTCGAGCGTTGTCGGGCGGATACCCTTTCAGCTCCGGAAACTTCTCGTCCGCGAAATCATAGAACGAGCCGGCGTACTTGAACGCGCGCGCCGTGATGATGCCGCCCGGCGTGTCCTTCTTATTAAGGCGATGGCCTTGCTCAGACATGATCCGCCCCCTGTTTTTTCCCCTCTCAAATAAGGCTCAAGCCTGGAGGGAGATGAAATCGACGACAACCTGAGAATTCATTCTTGCGATCGAGCCGCCGGAAAAATTGCCTGGCCTAGTCCTTGCGCAGCATTCGCTGAAGCCAGCCGACGAGGCCGCCGCGGTGCAGGGCGCATTCGCTGCGGGGCTCGGTGCCGGCGAGGAACAGCTCGGCGTGCTTGCCCGGGCAGCCGGAGCGGGCGACCATGCCCGACGCCGGGCAGACGAGGACCTCGATGACGCTTTCGGGGCGCGTGAAGGGCTCGCCCGGGCGGTCGGCGTCGGCTTCTTTCATGAACGCGGCCCAGAGCGGGAGCGCGTCTTTCGCGCCGGTGAGCTTGAGCGCGCGGTTCCGGTCGTCGCCGACCCAGACCCCGGCGAGCAAGGACGAGGTGTAGCCGACGAACCAGGCGTCGCGGCCGTCGTTGGTCGTGCCGGTCTTGCCCGCGGTGGGGAAGCTCACTCCG
>JAQTNG010000102.1 GCA_028714015.1 Elusimicrobiota bacterium
GGCTTCGCCCTTCACGGAATAATCCGGCCGCGCTCCAGGCGCACCGAGCGCCCGAGGGCGGCCGCCACCGTCGGATCGTGCGTGACGACCGCGAGGGCGGTGCCGGAGCGCGCGTTGAGCTCGAGAAGGGCCGCGAGCACCTTCTCCGCGGTGGCGCGGTCGAGGCTGCCCGTCGGCTCGTCGGCCAGGATCAGCGCCGGGGCGTGCGCGTAGGCGCGCGCCAGCGCCACGCGCTGCTGCTCTCCTCCGGACAGGGCCGACGGCCGGTGATGCAGCCGTCCGCCGAGGCCCAGCGCCTGAAGCAGCCCGGCCGCCCGCTCCTCGGCCTGCGCGGGAGGGGCGCCCAGCAGCTCGAGCGGCATCGAGGCGTTCTCGAGCGCGGTCAAGGTGGGCACGAGCCGGAAGCTCTGGAACACGAAGCCGAGGCGGCGCCGGCGCCACTGCGCGAGCCGGTCCTCGTCCCACGACGAGGCGTCCGCGCCGTCGCGGCGGACGGTCCCGGCGGACGGCCGCTCGAGCCCGGCCATGATTCCGAGCAAGGTGGACTTGCCCGAGCCGCTGGGGCCCGTCACGGCGAGCGTTTCTCCGGGGAGGATCGAGAGCTCGACTCCGTCGAGGACGCGCAGCGATTCGCCGCCGGAGGCGAAGTCCTTGGCGATGCCCGACAGCTCCAGGATCGGCGCGCTCATTTGGGAAGCCCCTTTGAATCCAGGAAGGCCAGCACCGAGGCGGCGACCCGCCTGTGGCCCTCCGCGTTCGGATGAATGCCGTCGGGCTGGTTGTACCCCGGATCGGCGGCGACGCCTTCAAGCAGGAACGGCATGAAGATCACGCCGTGCTTGCGCGCCAGCGCGGGGAACAGCGCCGCGAAGCCGTCGGCGTACGGGCGGCCGTAGTTCGGGGGGATCTTCATGCCGGCCAGCACGACGGTGCGGCCGCCCCGGACGAGCTCCTCGAGGAGGGCGTCCAGATTCCTGTTCGTCTCGATGAGGGGGGTGCCGCGCAGGCCGTCGTTGCCTCCGATGCAGACGAAGACGAGCCTGACCTCCGGCGTCAGCGCCCAGCGCGCGGCCTCGAGCGCGCCCGCGGTCGTCGCGCCCGTCACCGCGGCGTTGCGCGCGCGCCACGGCAGGCCGCGCTTGGCCCAGGCCTCTCCGACGAGCGCCGGCCACGCCTCCTCCGGCTCGACGCCGTAGCCCGCGGTCAGCGAGTCGCCGACGAACAAGGCGACGGGACCGCTTCCCGCGGCGGGCGCGGCTTCTTCGGGCGCCTTCGTGCAGGCGGCGAGCAGGAGGGAGAGGATGATCAGGCGCGTCATGCCGCGATTTTAGCCTTTTGCGGTATCATGGAGAGGTCATGGATTGGTCTCCATTCGTCGTCTGCGCGCCCGAGGAATACGCGCCCGCCTCACGCGGCCTCGGCAGCGCGGAAGGCATCGCGGACCGCCTGCGCACGGCGGCCTTCGCCGAGCGCCAGGCCTTCGCGGCGTTCCTGTGGGCCGCGGAAAAAATGTCCGACGCCTCCGATGAATTGCGCGCGGCCTGGCGGCGCATCGGCCTGGAGGAGGAGATGCATCTCAATCTCTTGCTCGGCCGCATGGCCGAGCTCGGCGTGAAGGTCGAAGACCGCCCCGTCTCCGACCGCCTGTGGCGCCGCCTGATTCAAAGCAAGACGGCCCCGGAATTTTCCGCGCTCATGCGCGACGCCGAGGCCCGCGGCCGGGCCGCCGAGGAAAGCTTCCGCCGCTCGCTCGCCCAGCGCGATCCGGTCACCGCCGCCATATTCGGCCGCATCGCCGACGACGAGGCCGAGCACCTGGCTGTCGCCGACAGGTTGGCGGCCGGCGGCGTCGAATCGAACGCCGATTATCCCTCGAAAACGAAGGATTTTGACGGCGGTCCTAGGTGAGTTAGGCCCTCCGACCCGTGCGGCCGGACCGCTCCCTTAATACACTAGAGGCGTGAGGCGTTTCCTCCGTCTGACCGCCGTCTTAGTCCTCGGCTTGCGCGTGGCCGCCTCGGCCGCCGTGGTCGAGCGCCTGACGCCGTCGCTCGCCTCCTCCGCGCCCGTTCCCGCGCTGTCGATGTCGATGAACGGCCCGGTGACCGCGAGCTTCATGCCCGTCCTGACGGCCGCGATCTCCGCGCCGACTTTGTCGGCCCCCGCGCCCGCGCTCCTTCCGGCGCCGCCCGCGCGGATATCCCCTCTTCAGCCGGTCGCAGCGGCGGCTCAGGCCCTCGCCGCGGGGACGATGTCCGCGCCCGCCTCCCAGCACGGCCCTCGCGGCCCGCCGACCGCGCGCGACGCGAGCTTCGCGGCCTTCGTCGCGAAGAGCGTCGCCGGCAAGGTCCGCGGCTGGGCGGTCCCGGTCGAGGACATCTTCTCCGGCCACGACGCTTTGCTCGTCGGCGAGAACCACGGCAGCCTGACCTCGGTGGATATCCTGACGCGCGAGATGCCGCGCCTGGCCGCGGCGGGCGTGACCGCGATCGGCATCGAGGGCCTCAAGCGCCCTCAGCAAGACGCCGTAGACGATTTCATCGCGGGCCGCCGCCCCGATCTGCCCGACGAGGCCCTCGCCTTCTCGCCGAAGCGCCGCGCCGCCTTCCGGGCCCTGCTCGACGCCGCGCGCGAGCACGGCGTGCGGGTCGTGGCCCTCGGCCTTCCGCTCGACGGCTGGGCGAAGGCCGCCGCCGAGCTCGCGGCGAGCAAGACCGGCCGCCCGGCCGAGGACTTTCCGAAGGACGTGGACGCCCAGTTTTCCAAGGCCGGGAACGGCTACGAGCCCGGCTTCAACGAGGCCGTCGCCGAGGTCTTCCTCACTCGCCGCAACCGGGCGATGGCGGCCTTCCTGAAAGACGCCCTGAAGGCGGGGGGCAAGGCCGTCGTCCTCGTCGGCCAGGCGCACGTCGAGGGGCTCGACATGGTCCCGGGCCGGCTGATGAACGCGCCCGGCGACTGGGGCACGCTCGCGCGCGAGCTGGGGTCGCTGGCGCTGCGCGCGTACTCTCTGACGATGACCGGCGGATTGTTCACCGATCCTCACGCCTCGCTGATCGATCGCGGCGCGCGCCCCGCGTCCTACCGGGCCGCGGCCGACGCCGCGCCGCGCGGCGCCCGCGCCTACCGGGTGCTCGGCCCCGGCCGCGCGCTGTGGCACGCGGGCGGCACGATCGAACCCGCGTACGCACACTAGCCTGGACGAACGGTCGCGCGATACGCTATTCTCGGCGCATGACTACCAACACTTTGAACCGGGACATCGTCGGGGACATCCGCCGCAAGGCCGCCGCATTGAAGAAAAAAATCGTTCTGCCCGAGGGCGAGGAGAAGCGCACGCTCAAGGCGGCCGCGATCCTGAAGAAGGAAGGTCTCTGCGTGCCGATACTTCTTGGTAATCCGGAGAAAGCTCGCAAGGTCGCCGCCGAGAATCAAGCGGATATCTCCGGCATCGAGATCGTCGAGCCCGCCAAGGACGCCAAGTTCGCCGAGTACGCCGCCCAGTACTATGAGTTGCGCAAGCATAAGGGCCTCACCGAGGATGAAGCCAAGACGGCCGTGACGGATCCTCTCGTCTACGGCGTCATGATGCTTCACAATGACCGCGTCGACGGGTACCTGTCCGGCGCGGACCATGCGACGGCCGACACCGTCAGGCCGGCGCTGCACATCATCAAGCCCGCTCCCGGCGTGCGCACGATCTCGAGCTTCTTCATCATGATCTTCCCGAGCCCGAAGCAGGGCGACGACGGCGTGCTCATCATGGGCGACTGCGCGATCAACATCGACCCGGTGCCCGTGAAGCTCGCGGCGATCGGCATCTCCTCGGCGCGCATGGCGAAGGTGCTGACGGGCATCGAGCCGCGCATCGCGTTCCTGTCCTTCTCGACGAACGGCTCGACCGAGCACGAGCTGGTCACGGCCGTGAAGGAGGCCGTGCGCATCGCCAAGGAGAAGGCGCCGGACCTCGCCATCGACGGCGAGATGCAGGCCGACGCCGCGCTCGTGCCCGAGATCGGCCAGAAGAAATTCCCCGGCTCGAAAGTCGCGGGGCGCGCGAACGTGCTCGTGTTTCCCGACCTGCAGAGCGGCAACATCGGCTACAAGCTCGTCCAGCGCCTGACGGGCGCCGAGGCGCTCGGGCCGATCCTGCAGGGCTTCGCCAAGCCCGTCAACGACCTGTCGCGCGGAGCCAGCGTCGACGACATCGTCAACATGGCCTGCGTGACCGCGCTGCAGTCCGACCCGTCCCTGCGCTAGATGCCGTCAGGACTTCCTCGGCCGCATCCGCGGCGGGTCTTGCTATATGATACAATGGGAATATAGTAATTGATGCATTTTCCGGGTTCCAACCCGTTTGGAGGATCCGTTTGATATGGAGCTGAGCGTCCGCGACGCCGCCCAGGTCTTCGGCGTGTCGGAGCCGACGATCATTCGCTGGGTCAAGCAGGAAGGCCTGCCCTCTTTTTGCATCAACGGCCATCACCGGTTCAACCGCGTGGACCTGCTCGAGTGGTCTCACGGCCGCAAGCATCCGATGGCCCGGGGCGCCGAGGCCGGCGCGCAGCGCGCAAAGACATTCGCGCTGCTGAGCGCGGCCCTGAGCGCCGGCGGCATTCATCACGCGGTCGCGGGCGCGGACGCCGCGTCGGTTCTGGCGGCCGCGGCCCAGCGGCTGCCCCTTTCCGCGGCGGATCGGGCGCTTGCGGCCGAGGTCCTCGTGGAACGCGAGCAGCACGGGGCGACGGCGATCGGGGACGGCATCGCGGTCCCTCACCCGCGCAGCCCCCTGGTCTTCCCGGTCGCGGCCCCCGTCGTGGCGCTCTGCTTTCTCGAGCGCCCCCTGGATTTCGGCGCGGCGGACGGCAAGCCGGTCGGCGCCCTCTTTCTTCTTTTAGCGCCGACCGTGCGGTCGCACCTGGCCCTTCTGGCCGAGCTGGCGGCGGCCCTTCATGACGACCGCTTCAAGGACGCGGTGGCCCGCCGCGCGCCCGCCGCGGAAATCCTCGGGGCCCTGGCGGGCGAGCCGTGATTCTCCTGGTCGTCGCCGTTTCATTCCTGGGAGCCGGAGCCTTGCTCTCCCTTCTGCTGGCCGGGCGTCCGCGCGCGTCCCGGACGGCATTCCTTGTTTGTTCGGCCGCGGGCTGCCTGACGGGCCTGATGCCCGCGCTCTTCGTCTTGGCCGGGGGCGAGCTGTCCCCGGTGCGCATCCCTTGGGCGGTGCCGATGGGCGAGCTTTTCCTGGCGATCGATCCGCTGTCCGCTTTTTTTCTCCTGCCGATCTTCGTCGTCGGCCTGGCGGCCGGCGTCTACGGGGAGGGCTACCTCGAGGCCTCCCACGGCCATCTTCCCACGACGGCCGTCCGTTTTTTTTACCTGCTGCTGACCGCTTCGATGGCCTTGGTCGTTTGCGCGCATAACGCGATGCTCTTCCTCGCGGCCTGGGAGGTCATGGCTCTGGCCGCCTTCTTCCTGGTCTGCGCGGAAGACCGCAAGCCCGAGGTGCGCCGGGCGGGCCTGATATACATCGTCTGCACGCACACGGCGATCCTGTGCCTGTTCGTCCTCTTCGCCGTCATGGGCGCGCGCGCCGGCTCGATGGACTTCTCGGCCATGAAGGCCGCGATGCCCGGGCCGGGCCCGGCCCTCACCGGCCTGTTCGCGCTGGCGCTGGTCGGCTTCGGCCTGAAGATCGGCTTCATGCCCCTTCATTTTTGGCTGCCGGAGGCGCATCCGGTCGCCCCGAGCCACGCCTCCGCCGTGCTGTCCGCCGTGGTGCTCAAGATGGGCGTTTACGGCCTGCTTCGGTTCATTTCCTTCTGCCCGGCCGTGCCCAAAAGCTGGGGGGTCGTCTTGTTGGCGCTGGGCGCGGCGTCCGCCCTTCTCGGCGTTCTCTTCGCGTTGTCCCAGCGCGATTTAAAAAGGCTGCTGGCCTATTCCAGCATCGAGAACGTCGGCATCATACTGATGGGGATCGGCCTCGGCTGCCTGGGCCTCGCCCACGGCAGGCCCGTGCTCGCGGCGGCCGGTTTCGCCGCGGCGCTGCTTCATGTTCTCAATCACAGCCTGTTCAAGTCCCTGCTGTTCCTCGGGGCCGGAGCCTTCTACCAGGCCTTGGGGACCCGGGAGATCGAGGGAGCGGGCGGCCTTCTGCGGCGCATGCCGTGGACTTCCCTTTTCGCCTGGGCCGCCGCCGCGTCGGCGTGCGGGCTTCCTCCTTTCTGCGGCTTCATCGGCGAATGGCTTCTCTATCGCGGATTCATCCGCGGGGGGCTCGCCGGCGAGGCGCGCGCCGTCGTGTTCGGGGCGGCGGCGCTGGCTCTCATCGGAGGGCTCGCGGCGGCCTGCTTCACGATGGCCTACGGCGCCGTGACCTTGGGGGAGCCGCGCGGCCCGGCGGCCCGGGACGCGAAGGACCCGGGGAGCCTCATGCTCTGGCCGATGGGCTTGCTCGGGGCCGCGTGCCTCGCCCTCGGGATACTGCCCGGCCCCGCCGTGAGGGCCGCCGCGCGAGGCGCCGCGGCGATCTCCGGCCTCGCGCCGGCCGAGGCGGCTGGCGCCATCGACGGCATACTGGCGCCGCTGCCGCTCATCGGCGCGCTCGGCGCCTGCGTGATCGGTCTCGCGGGCCTTTTTTGGTTGGCGCGCCGGGCCCTGCTTCGGGACCGGAGCGTCGCGACCGGGCCCACCTGGGGGTGCGGCTTCAGCCGGCCCTCTCCCGCGATGCAGTACACGGGTTCGTCTTACGCGCAGCCTCTCGTTCTCGTGTTCTCGGGCCTGCTGATGCCGGAAGTCTCGGCGCATCCGCCGTCGGGCTACTGGCCGGCGAGCGCGGGCTTCATCAGCCGCACGCCGGACCCGGTCCTGGACCGGACGCTGTCGCCGGTGCTCTCGGTCGTCGAGCGCGCGCTCGCGGTCGCCCGTCGCGTGCAGCATGGTCATCTTCAGTACTATCTGCTTCACGTGCTCATATTCCTCATCCTCGTTCTCATGTGGAAGCTGTGATATGAGCGGATTGGTTCTCGCCCTCGCGTTTCTCTCGGCCGGAGCGATTCTTTCGTTTCCGCTCTCCGCCTTTCCGCGTCTGTCGCGGTGGATGTCCCTCCTCTGCTTGACCGGCGGGTGCGCGACGGGCCTGGCCGCGGCGCTTTTCGTCCTGGCCGGAGGCGAGGTCTCCGGGATCAGGATCGCCTGGATGGTGCCCATGGGCGAGATTTTTCTCGCGATCGATCCTCTGACCGCCTTCTTCCTCGTGCCGATCTTCGCGGTCGGCCTGGCCTCCGGCGTGTACGGGGAGGGCTATCTGGAGGCCGCCCGCGGCCATCTCTCCGTCTCGTACGTCCGGTTCTTTTATTTCCTGCTCACGGCGGCGCTGGTCACGGTCGTCTGCGCGCGCAACGCCGTGCTCTTCCTCGCGGGCTGGGAGGTCATGGCTCTGGCCGCGTTCGCCCTCGTCTGCGCGGAGGACCCCAAGCCCGGCGTGCGCCGGGCGGGCCTGATCTACATCATCTGCACTCACGCGGGCATACTGTGCCTTTTCGTCCTTTTCGCCGCCATGGGCTCGCGCGCGGGGTCCATGGATTTCTCGGCCATGAAGGCCGCGATGCCCGGCCCGGGCCCGGCCCTCACCGGCCTGTTCGCTCTGGCCTTGACCGGCTTCGGCATGAAGGCCGGCTTCATGCCCTTCCATTTTTGGCTTCCGGAAGCCCATCCGGTGGCGCCGAGCCACGCCTCGGCCGTGCTGTCCGCCGTGGTGATCAAGATGGGAATTTACGGCCTGCTGAGGTTCATCTCCTTCTGCCCGGCCGTGCCGGAGAGCTGGGGCCTCGTCTTCCTGGCGATCGGCGCGAGCTCGGGAATACTCGGCGTCCTCTTCGCCCTCGCCCAGCACGATCTCAAGCGCCTTCTGGCTTATCACAGCATCGAGAACATCGGCATCATCGCGCTCGGAATGGGCGTGGGCTGCCTGGGCCTCGCTCGCGGGAACTCCGCGCTGATGACGATCGGTTTCGCCGCGGCGCTGCTCCATGTCCTCAACCACAGCCTGTTCAAGTCCTTGCTGTTTCTCGGAGCCGGAGCCTATGACCAGGCCTTGGGGAGCCGGGACATCGAGGGGGCGGGAGGCTTGCTGCGGCGCATGCCGTGGGTCTCGGTCTTTTCCTGGATCGGCGCGGCGGCGATCTGCGGTCTTCCTCCCTTCAATGGGTTCGTCAGCGAGTGGCTGGTCTATTTCGGCCTGCTCGGCGGGCGCCTCGGCGGAGCGCGCCCCGCGATGTTCGCGGCCGCGGCGCTGGCCACGATCGGAGCGTTGGCGGCGGCCTGCTTCACCAAAGCCTACGGCGCCCTCACCTTGGGCGAGCCGCGCGCCGCGGCCGCCGCGGCCGCCGTGGACCCCGGAGAGCTCATGCTCTGGCCCATGGCCCTGCTCGCCGTTTCGTGCCTGGCCATCGGGATATTCCCCGGTCCGTTCGTCCTGACGGCGGCGCGCTGCGCGGCGACGATCGGCCGGCTCTCGCCGGGAGAGGCCCTGCCCGCCGTCGAGGCGGCGCTGCATCCGCTCACGGTCATCGGCGCGATGGGCGCCTTGGCTCTGGGTCTCGCCGGTCTTCTGTGGCTCTGGCGGGGGGCGCTGCTGTCCCTGCGCGAGGTCGGCGCGGCTCCCACCTGGGGCTGCGGATTTACGAAGCCGACCGCGCGCATGCAGTACACCGCCTCTTCCTACGCTCAGCCCCTCGTGAGCGCCTTCGCGGGCGTGCTCAACCCGGACATCCGGCTCCATGCGCCGTCCGGCTACTGGCCCAAACAAGCTTCTTTTCACAGCCACACGCCGGACCTGACTTTGGATCGCGCCTTGATTCCGGCCTTGGGCGCGGTCGAGCGGGCGCTCGCCGTCGTGCGCCGCGCGCAGCACGGCCGGCTCCAGTATTACCTGCTCTATGTCTTCGGATTTCTCGTCTGCGTCCTCCTATGGAAACTATGATGAGCGCGACCATGATCTCCTTCGGCGAGCACCTCGCGGCCTTGATCCTCGTGCCGCCCCTCCTGCTCGGGATCATCGCCAAGACCAAGGCCGCCTTCGGCGGCCGAAAGGGGCCGCCGGTCCTTCAGCTCTATTACGACCTCTTGAAGCTGATGGGCAAGGGCGCCGTCTACAGCCGGACCACGACCTGGATGTTCCGTCTGGGCCCCGTCCTTTCCTTGGCGGCGGTCCTGCTCGCCGGGCTCCTGGTCCCGCTGGTCCGCACGGCGCCGTTCCCCTTCACCGGAGACGCCATCCTGTTCGCCTATCTCCTGGGGCTGAGCCGCTTCGTGACCGTGGCCGCGGCCTTGGACGCGGGCTCGAGCTTCGAGGGGATGGGCGCCAGCCGCGAGGTCGCCTTCGCCAGCTTCGCCGAGCCGGCTCTGATCCTGTCCGTCGCCGCGCTGGCCGACGCCACGGGCAGCCTCTCGCTCAGCGGCATGTTCAGCGGCGCGATCTGGGGCTCCTTCGGGGCCGGCGTGGTCCTGCTCGCCGGCAGCCTCTTCCTCGTCCTGCTGGCGGAGAACTCCCGCATCCCCGTCGACGATCCCGCGACCCATCTGGAGCTGACCATGATCCACGAGGTGATGGTGCTCGACCACGGCGGCGTCGATCTCGCCTTCATCCTTTACGGCTCGGCGGTGAAGCTCATGCTCTGGTCGTCCTTGCTCGTCCGGCTCGTGCTGCCGGCCGTGCCGGGGGCGGACGGGTGGGCGGTCTGGGGCCTCGGGGTCGCCGCGGTCGCCGTGACCGTCGGCGTCGTCGAGTCGTCGATGGCCCGCCTGAGGCTCACGCGCGTGCCGCAGCTCCTGGTCGTCGCGGTCTGCGCGGCGGCCTTCGCGGTGATGCTGACCTTGAGATGACATGGAACAAATAGCGCAGCTTCTGCTGGTCGGTACGGTTTTCCTGGGATTCGCGCTGCTGGGCAGCGCCTCCCTGTCCGGCTGCGTGGGCCTGCTGGCCCTGCAGGGCTACTGCCTCAGCCTGCTTCCGCTCTTCGTCCACCACGAGGGCTTCACGGCGCGCGCCCTGCTGCTCACGGCGGGCATGGCGCTCTTGAAGGGCTGGCTGGTCCCGAAGGTGCTCCTTCACGCCATCCGGGAGGTCAAGATCGCGCGCGAGGTGGAGCCCCTCATCGGCTACGTTCCCTCGCTGATCATCGGAGTCGTGATCGTCGGGCTCTCCGTCGTGCTCGCGCATCGGCTGCCGATCCCTCCCGGCGTGCGCTCGGGCCTGCTCGTGCCGGTCGCCTTGGCGACGATGATGATGGGGCTCTTCATGACCGTGTCGCGGCTCAAGGCCCTGACGCAGGTGATCGGCTACCTCGTCTTCGAGAACGGCATCTACCTCTTCGGCCTGCTCGTGTCCCGCGACATGCCGTGGCTGCTCGAAATGGGCGTGCTGCTGGACGTGTTCGCGGCCGTTTTCATCATGGGCATCGTGATCCAGCACATCAGCCGCGAGTTCGACTCGATCCATACGGACCGTCTGACCCAGTTGAAGGAATGAGCATGGAACTTTGGGGAATCTTCGCCGTGCCGTTCCTGGCCGCGCTCGCCGCGCTGGCCTGGGACGACGGCCGGCGCCGTCCGTGGCTGCTTCCCGCGGCCGCGACGATTCACGCGCTGTTGACGC
>JAQTNG010000103.1 GCA_028714015.1 Elusimicrobiota bacterium
GGCGATCGTCGACGGCGGCGCGGCCGCCGACCCGTGGCGCATCCTGAGCCTGCGCGCGGAATGGGACGAGGCCGCGGTCACTTTGATCCTGCGCGTCGGCCGCGCGGCCGCCGCCCCCCCGCGGCCGATCTACGAGATCTACACGGACTTCAACCGGGTCCTCGGCGCGGGGAGCGTGCCGCTGCTCGAGGGCCGCGGCGCCGTCGTTCCCGCGCGCGACGCGTGGGAGCTGGCGCTTTCCATCGTCGGCGACGAGGCCCGGCTCTACCGCGCCCGCGGCGGCGGGGAGCCCGAGGAAACCGCGGCGTTCAAGGCGCAATGGCGCTCGGACCGCGGCGAGGTCTCCGTCTCGGTGCCGCGCTCCCACATGCGCGGCAATCCCGCGCGCTGGGGCTGGGCCGTCGTGGCGCTCGCGGAAGATCCGGCCAGACCGGGCCGCCGTCCCGCGGCCTCGCTCGTCGGTCCCGATGGGACGATCCTGCTCGGCGCGCTGGCGCCCGCGGAACTGCAGAAGCCGATCCTATCGCGCGCCAATTCGCGCATACCCGCGGCTCGGCTCGAGCCCTAGCGTCGAGTCACCCGGCGGGAGATCTGGGTGGAGTTCCCCTTGGGGTCGGAGACCGTGATGAGGATCTCGTTCATGCCGTCCTTCAGCGGCAAGGTGACGACGAAGTTTCCATCCGCGTCCGCGCGGACGCTCTTGCCCGCGACCTCGACGCGCACGCGGTCGTCGCGGATGACGCCGACGAGGCGGACGGTGTCGCCGTCCACGTAGGCGCCCTCGGCCGGGCCCGCGATGGTCACCGCCTTCTTCAGGTCTTCGGCCACGTCCGTCGCCGCGCGCCTGATGCCGACCGTGTAGTAGCGCGGCTCGGAGAAGTTTCCCTCGGTGCCGAGAAGGTCGACGACCGCGATGCGCCACCAGTACGCGCCGGGCTTGAGGCCCTCCTCGGACGGGCGCAGGCGGTCCTCCGATTCGTACTTCTTGTCGAACACCATGTGCTTGAATTCCTTGTCGCTCGCGGCCTGGACGCGGTAGCCCATGATCGGCAAGCCGACGCGCAAGGACTGGAGGTCGCCGCGCAGGCTGTCCGCGTCGGCGTCGGGCGTCGGAGGAAGCGCCGCGGGCCCGTGCGGCTCGGGAGCGGGGCCGCCGCCGACCTTCACGGCGGAAGCGAACTCGAACGCGCGGTTCTCGACTTCCGGCAGATTGGCGATCCGGCGCGGCACCTCGGGCGCCAGGCCCGGCTGGACGCGGGTGCTCATGCCGGCGGGAACCTCGACGGTGCTGCCCTGGGCGTCGACGCCGGCCGCGCCCTTGTAGACATCGACGCGGGTCGTGAGGTCGGCCTCGACCGTCGCGGCATAACGAGTGTCCCGCGTGCGCGGCGTGACGAGCGCCGAGGCCGTGATGACGCGCGCGCGGCCCGCGAACACGGAGCCGGCCTTCAGCTCGAGGTCGCCGTCGCGGTCGAGAGGCTTGATGACGGCCATCGAGTTCGGCTCGAGGCTGAGAAGCTCGCGGTCGAGAAGCTTCACCCGAGCCTTCGACTCGTCGAGGGTCCGCACCGTGTCGCCCTGGAACAGCTCCATGGCGAGCTTGCTCGACTTCCAATCCGCGGTTTCGTTGCGGCGGTACAGGACCCGGTTGACCGCGTAAACGAGGTGCGCGGCGCGCAGCTGCGCCTTGATGAGGCGCACCGGCACGCGCAAGGTCATGCCCGGAAGCGCCACCGTGGGGTCCTTGGTCGGCAGGCGGTTATGCTTGAGGATTTCGTCCCAACGGGCCGGGTCCTTCAGATATTTGTTGGCGATCGCCCACATCGTGTCGCCCGGCTTCACGACGACCAGCTGATAGGAGCCTTCGTCGTCGACGGCGGCGAGGCACGGGACGGCGAAGGCGAGCAGGATCGCCGCCGTCAGGAATCTCAAACGACCGCCTCCGCCGCCTTCACGCTGCCGTCGGGCTGCAGAGTCAAGCCCTTCTTGATGGTGAAGTAGAAGCGCGCTCCCTGGCCGGGCACGGACTCGACCCAGATGCGGCCGAAGTGCGCCTCGACGAAATACCGCGTGATCGTCAGGCCCAGGCCCGTGCCGCCGCGCCTCTGGCCCGGGACCTGCTCGAATTTCTCGAAGACCCGCTGCAGGTGCTCGGGCGGGATGCCGTCGCCGTTGTCCTCGACGCAGGCCTTGAGCTCGCCGTCGCCGTCGGTGATGGAGACCGTGATCGCGCCGCCCTCGTTCGAGAATTTGATCGCGTTGCCGAGAAGGTTCGTGAACACCCGCTCGAGCATGTCGGTGTCGCCATCTATAGAAAATTCTTCGATGGCGACCAGGTGCACGGAGACCTTCTTGGCCTTCGCGAGCTGCTCGAGGATGTCGATCGCGCGCCCCGCGATGCCGGCCAGCGAGACCGTCTTAAGCTGAAGCTTCGCGCGTCCGGACTCCATCTTCGCGATGTCGAGGATGTTGTTGATCATCGCCATCAGGCGGCTCGTCGAGCGCCGCACGGAGGAGACGATGGACAGCTGGTCCGTGTTGAGGACGCCGGCCGTGCCCTTGAGGAGGACGTCGAGGAAGCCCATCGCCGAGCCGAGCGGATTGCGCAGGTCGTGCGTGATGTAATTCAGGAAGTCGTCCTTCATCATCTCGAGCTCGCGCTCGAGCGTCACGTCGCGCAGGGCGAACACGACGCCGAGCTCCGCGGCCCGGCCCGGCGTGACGACCGCGCTCGCCGCGACGCGCAGGATCTTGCGCGTCTGCGCGCCGGAGAGGTCGGCCTCCTTGAAGCCCTTGCCCGGCTCCTGCGAGACGGCGACCAGGGCGTCGCGCAGCGGCCCGGCGGGAAGGGCCTCGGTGAGCGGGCGGCCGTCGATGTCGGCGTCGGCGGCGAGGCCGAACATCTCGCGCGCCTGGCGGTTGGCGAGCTGGACGCGGCCCTCGCGGTCGGCCATGACGATGCCTTCCGCGATCGAGAACAGGATCGCCTCGGTCTTGCGCTGCTCGGCGATGAGGCGGTCGACCTGCAGGATCAAGTACGAGCGCAGGCGCGCGGTCATCGTGTTGAACGTCTCGGCCAGGTGCTGGAGCTCGTCGCCGGTGTGAATGTCGACGCTCGCCTGGAAGTCGCCGCGCGCGACGGCCTCGGCCGCGCGGGTCAGCGTGAGCAAGGGCGCGGTCAGGGCGCGGGCGAGAAGAAAGGAGGCCAGCAGGGCGAGGACGATCGTGACGATCACGGCGATGCCCGCGGTGCGCCGGGCCTCCGTGGAGGCGAGATAGGCCTCCTCGCGGCTTTGGAGGACGAGCACGGCGCCTCCGAGCACCGGGATCGGGGCGTAGGCGCCGACGCGGGCGACGCCCTTGGGGTCGATGAATTCGCTCGAGCCGACGCTGCCGCCGGAGCGGAGGGCGGCGCGCGTGATCGTCCAGTCGGGCAAGGTCTCGAGCTCGAGGCCCCGAGGGGTCTTGTCCGCCGACAGCGGCCGGCCGTCTCCGTCCACGAGCACGGTAAATCCGGTGCCGCCGACGCGTTCGGCCGCGATGCGCTCGGCCAGCGCGCGCAGCGGCACGACCACGCGGGCGTACACGCCTCCCTGAATCCGCTGGTGCAGGACGAGCATCGGCCCGGCCGGACCGCGGAGGATCTCGGCGCCGCCCTTGCTCGCGATCGCGCGGCGCAGGGCGGCGCGCGCGGCCTTCGGATCGAGCGCCGTCGGGGCGCCGGTGAGCACGGGGCTGAAGGCCTCGAGGATGGCCCCGCCGTTCTCGCGCAGAAGGGTCACCGACGCCACGCCGCTGCCGGCCTCGACGAGCGAACGCGTGAGCTCCTGCTTGTCCTTCCAGTCCATCCGCGCGCGCAGGCCGACGATGGCGATCTTGACGCGCTGGTCCACCGAGTCGACCCAGCTCTCGACCTGCTCGGCGGTCTTCTCCGCCAGCTTCACGTGCAGTTCGAGGACGGCCCCTTGCACGGCGGCCTGGTTGGACTGCAGGATTTTCCAGGACAAAACGGAAACGGGGATGAGGGCCAAAGCCCCCATCACCAGCGCGACGCGGCGAAACAAGCCTGAACGAAGCCAACCCATGTTTACCTTATGAGGATAGATGGAACCCCACACCCTGTCAATACTCCCCCAGGACGAGGGATTCTTAGAGGATGCCGCGAATGGCCGCGGCGAACAAGGGAAGAGCGAACCACGCCCACCACAGCGACACCGGCGCGGGCTCGGAGGCGGGAGCCGGCGGCGCGGCCGGCGCGGCTTTCAAGACGCCGGCCGTCAACGGCCGGGCGGCGGAGAGGGAATCCGCGTAAGCGCGGGCGACGGAGAACGCCTCGAGCATCGCGCCGCGCTCGAGCAGGACGGTGGACGCCCCCGGCGCGGCGAGCTTCGCGGCGGAGGCGGCGGGCGCGGCGGGAGCGGCCGCCCCGTTGAGGGCGGAGCGCACGCGCACGATCAGGCCGGAACGCGACAGGTCGAGAGCGAGAGGATGCGGGGCGGCGGGAACCGCCGTCCCCGCGGCTCCCAACGCGGCGAGATCGCCGTTCGGCGCGACGGAGCCGTAGAACCTGGCGGCGCCTGCGGCGGCGAAGGCGCCGGGCGCGGACGCGACGGCGTCGTGAAGGGTCTCCCCCTCCGGCGCGTACGAAACGGCGCTTCGGCTCGGACCATGGCCGGCGCCGAACGCGGTTTCCGTGTTCCGTGCGGCGAGCCGCTGCGTCCCGCCGTAACCGGGGCCGCCTTCGGCGGAACCTTCGGCCGTTCCGTCCGCCAGGGGCCGCTTCGGGGAGACGGATCGCGAGGCCGCGCCGTCCTCGAGCGCGCCGCGGCGGCTCTCGTCGCTCTGATCGAAAAATCTCCGGCCGAGGCCGGCGGCCTTTTCGGGCCGGGCGTGCTCGAGCGAGGAGGAATCGACGAGCGGATTCGACGGCGTCTCGTCGCCGGGGGCGCGGGACAGGGACAGGCCTTTCCCGGGCGTCGAAGCGTCCGATGCGCGGTCGAGAGCGATCGCGGGAGAGGAAGTTCCGGGAGAGGGCTTGGCGGGCAGCGCGGGAGCCTGGTCGGCGGCGCGGCCTTGCCGGGGCGTCGCGGTCGCGCGCGCGGAAACGGACGCGGCGGCTTCAGGATGGACCGCGGCCGCTTCCTGGGCGCTGCCGACGAAATTCAGCGCCGGAGGAGCGAGCCCGGGCACGGGCGCGGGCAGGACCGGCAGGGCGCCGCGCAGGTCCGCGGCGGCGCCCAAGGAGGGCGCACCGAGGGAGCCGGCCGCGGGCGCCAGGACGGGAACGGCCGGCGCCGAGGGGCCCGAGGGGGCGACGCCGCTCTCGACGGGCATGACGACGCCCGCCCAGGAGGACGAAGCCAGAAGCGCCAGCGCAAATAACGCGTTCACGGCCCGAGTCTAGCACAATGCTTCCGCGATATTCAGCCGAAAAAAGAACGATTTTTTCGCCTATTTTTCATAGGGCTTTGGGCCTAGGGAACAGGGGACCGATGGACCTATACGGCGCGCTAGGCGGGATTCGGCGGCGGCGAGGAGGAGCGGCGGCGCCAATGCCACAGCGCGGAGGCGAGCGCGCCGAGGAAGGACAGCATCAGCATCCAGGCCCAGAACATCGGGTTCGGGCCGAACGGCGGGCGCGGGTGCGTCGGGTCCGTCGGATTCGGGTTGCGGCGGGCCTCTTCCAGCAGGCGCAGGTAGCGGTCCCAGAAGGCGATGTGCTCCTTGAGGGTCTTGATCTCGGCCTCGAGCCCGTGGATGCGGCTCTCGAGCTCCATCTGCTCGCCGATGCGCTGGGAGAGCCGGTGCCAGCGCAGGCGCAGGCTATCCTGCTCGGTGCGCGCCTGGCTGCGCTCGGCCAAGGTCCCGGTGACCTTCGCCTCCTCTTCCGCCAAGGCCTTCTCCAGCCCGGCGCGCTCCGCGTCGGTCTTCGCCAGCTCGGCCTTCACGTCCACATTGGACCGCGCGACGAGCGCGTCGGCCTGGCGGCCGTAGGCGTCGGCGCCGGGGCGTATGCGCACGCGGCGCTCGACCTGCTCGACGAACAGGTGGCCGGGAGTGGCGGAGGTCACGACATCGCCACTACGGCCCTCCACATTGGAGCCGTCGGAGAGAGGATCCGAGGCGATCGTCCCGTCGGCGAGGCGGCGGCTGACCGCCTCGGGGCCGAGCTCGGCGGTCCGGGTCGATTCCTGGTACATGCCGGCGCGGCCGCGGCGCGTCTCGAGGGTCAGCTCCTCGACGCCGCCCCGGAAGCGAGAAAGCGTGCGCACGCGCGCGGCGTCGAGATCCTCGGCCGCGTGGGTCACCTCGCGCTGCAGGGACTGGCGGCCCAGGTGTATGTCCATGTCCTTGTCGGAGATCTTATCCACGATCTTGTTCCCGACGGTCTTCGAAAGAACGTCCCCGCGATTCACGCTAAGGTCCTTGCTCCAGAGGCCCTCGCCGGGACGTATCGCCGAGTCGATGCGGACCTTGTCGGGGAACTGGCTCGGGTCGAAGAAGCGGTCCGCCGGGTCCGGAAGGAGGTTCAGGATGTCCAGGCCGCCCAGCACGCTGCGGAAGAAGCCGTGATTCTCGGTGGCGCCGCCCTCGGTCTTGTACATGTAGGCGCGGCCCAAATAGTGATTCTGATTCTGGTCGCGGCCGGCGAACTCCGCCGGTATCCCGGCGACGCCGCGCGGAATCTCGAGCAGTATGTTGCCCCAGTTGAAGGGGAGGTACGACCAGTGCTTCGCCTTCCACAGGGCCGACTGGGCCCCGTCGAGGCGCTCGATCAGATAGTTCTCGCCAAGAAGCACCGGCAGCTCCTTGCCGTCGACCGTCTCTTCATAATTGCTGAAGCGGACCTTGGTCAGGGCCTCGTCGCCGTCGGCGCCGACCTTGTCGCCGTTGGCGCGATAGGACTTGAGCGTCCAGCTCTTGAACGCGCTGTCCATCTGCTCCTCTCCGGTGTAGTCGCGGACGAGCTTCCCGTCCTGGTCGACGACGGCGGCGAGCAAGGTTCCGGTGACCGTGCGCACCGAGGGTCCGCCGCCGGCGACAGGCTCGCTGAGCTCCTTGGGCCCGCGCGCGCTGGGGGCGGAGACGTTCACGACGAGGCCGGTCGAATCGAGGCCGAGCGCCAGGTCGGCGGTGCGGTGCAAGGTCCAGGCGGCGGGATGACCCTCGCTGCCGGCGCGCTCCAGGGTGAGCTTGGCGTCCCTGGCCGTCTTGTCCGCGTTGATGGCGCGAGCGTGCGCGAGCTTGAGCTTCGAGGAGGCCTCGGTGAAGACCTTGGCGGCGGCGTCCATCGCCTTGATCTCCGACGCGTAGGCGTCGTGCGCGTTCTCGATCTCCTGCTGCCGCCCTGCGCTCGGCGCCTTCGGGATCTTGCCCGCCTTGGGCTCGGCGACGCGACGGTCCAGCTCGATCTTGAAGGAAGCCGAGCGCTCGTCGATGCCCGACTCGATCATGCCCGCGCGCAGCGCTTCGCGCAGGCGGGCCTGCGCCACCTGATAGGTCAGGCTCTGACGGTCCGCCGAGGCCTTGGCCTCATCGGCTTCGCCCTGGCGAGCCGCTTCCTCGGCCGTCGCGGTCACGAGGTCGCGGCCGGCGGCCTCCAGATCGGCCTTCGCGTGATCGTAGGCCTTCCACTGGGCATCGAAGTCGTCCTTCGTGCGATAGAGCTGGGCGACCTGGCCCTTCTCGTCGCGGGCGAAGCCGAAGCTGTTGAGCTTGACCTCGATCCAGCCTCGGCGGCGCTCGGAGGCCTGCAGGCGGCGGGCGCTGTCGATGAGCGCCGCAGCGCCCTTCGGCGAGACCGTCAAGGTCTTGAACGCGGCGTTCTCCTCGGAGGCCTCGAGGCTCCTCAGGGTCGGGAAGCGGTCGCGGGACAGCTCCTTGTCGCCCAGGTAGAGCTTCATGACGACTTCCTCGGGAGGCCGCGAGAGCGCGACGAGAGGGTGGAGCGCCTGCGCGGGCTTGCCGTCGGCGCGCGCCTCGAAGAAGAACACGCGGCCGTGCGCGTGCATGCCGCCGGGGCCGAAGACCGTTTTGAAGTCCCAGCCGAGGGCTTCCTTTCCGGGCTCGCCTGGCGACACGAAATCCGCGTCGGCCATCTTCGCCTGCAGGCTCGCCAGGCCGCGGTTGTCGGTGAACTTCGTGTCGGCGGCCTCGCGCGCGGCGTTGGCGGCGTCGGCGCCGCCGACGACCTCGTACTTGCCCGTGGTCTCCTTGCCCGTGACGGGGTCCTTGGGACGATCGATGAAGTAGCCGGCCTTGCCCGTGGCGGGGTTGAGGCGCGTGACGACGGCGCCCAAGGCGCCGGCATGCTCAGGCTTCGCGCCGTCCAGGCGCATCTCGTCGAACTGCTTCGCGGTCAGCCACTGGTTGACGGACCAGGTGCTCCTGCCGTTTCCGTCGAGGCGCACCACCGCGTACAGCGGCTGAAGATCCGGGCCGACCTTGCCCTTGGTCCAGCGGTCGCGCGTCTCCTTCAGGCGGGACAGCGCGTCGGCGATCGGATCGATGCGGGCCGGGGTCTGGCGCGTCCAGCGGGCGGCGCGCAGGCGCGACTGCTCGAGCATGATCAGCGCGTCGAGCGCGGCCATGCCCCGGCCGCTCCGGGCGCGGGCGACGGAGCGGTCGAGCGACTCGCGCAGGCCGTAAAGGCCGTCGAGCGCGCGGACGACGGCCGGCGCCGGCTTGCCGGAAAGCGTGCGGGCGAGCTCGGCGTCGAAGGCGCTCTGGGCCTTCAGGTACGCGTCGAGCTCCAGGTCCTTGAGGACGAAGCGCACGGCGTCGTCGCCCGAGTCGGCGAGGTAGCTCGTCATCAGGCGGTCGCGCGCGTCCTCGAGCGAGGCGTTGAGCTTGTCGAGGCGGGCGAACGTCGCGGCCTCGGCGTCGGTGGGCTGATGCGCGCGCCAGTAGGTCTCGCTGAGCGCGCGGTCGACGGCGATCTTCTGGCCGCGGTCGAGCGAGAAGGCCTTCGAGGCGTCCGCGAGGTCCTTGCGCATGAAGGTCAGGAAGTCCTTCGCGACCGGGTTCGACGTCGGGTCGAGCAGGCCCACGCCGCGCAGGGCCGTCTGCAGCTCGGCGCGAAGGTTGACGCGCTTGCCCTCGACGTCGATCCTGGTCAGGCGGTCGAGCTTCTCGGCCGGCGTGAAATCGTTGGTGGCGATCGCGTCCGCGTCGCGCAGGGCGGTCCGGTACGAGGCCGCGTTTTCGGCGATGCGCGCGCGCATCTCCGGGGTCACGGCCGTGCCCATGCGCGCGAACAGCTCGTCCTGGCCGGCCTCGAAGGAGGGATCGGCGTAGCGTCCGGCCCAGTAGTCGAGAAGCTGGCTCTTCGGATCGGCGCGCGAGACGGCGATCTCCGGGCGGTCGGGCGTCGGAAGGGGCCGCAGGGAGCCGGCCGAGCCCTCGCCGAGCGCCTCGAGCTCCGTGACCAAGGTGATGAAGTCGGCCTTCGTGCTCGTCATCGCCTGGGAGAATCCGTCCCAGGCCTCGATCAAAGCCTTCTGCGCGGCGACATACTCGGCGGACCCGGGGCCCGACGTCTCGGCGCGGGCGCGCAGGTCGTTCTCCGCGGCCTCGATGAGCTGGCGGCGGGCCTCGATGCCCTTCTCGCCGTCCTCGACGCGGACCATCAGGCTATGGAGACGCAAGGTCAGCTCCTGGAGCCGGCCGGAGGACTGCATCTCCTTGCGCAGGACCTCGCCCATGACCTTCTCGAGGCCGGCCTCGATCTCGCGGGGGTCGGGCGCCTCGATGAAGGCGCCGGCGATCGGGGTGCCCCGGAAGTAGCCGAAGGTCGCCACGGGCGTGAAGCCCTTGTAGCTCATGCGCTCGGCGATCGTGTTCGCTTTGATCTGGCCCATGATGTTGTCTTCGCTGCCCCAGCTGGCGGGAGTGCCGCCGTCGAACAAGGTGCGCCGGATCGAGTCGATCTGGCGGTTGCGGATGTCCGTGATCAGCTGGGAGGACAGGTCGCCGAGGTTCCCGGCCGGGTCCGCGTCGTTGGGCACCAGGCGCAGCAGGTCGTCGAGCTTGGTCTCCACCGGCAGCCCCAGGCGCGCGACGAGGCCTTGGCGCTGGACATCCAGACGCGCGCGCAGCGAGGCCCTCACCTCGTCGAGCTGCATCGGAGCCTGGGCGGCGTTCCGGTCGCGGATCTCGCGCTCGAGATAGCGCAGGAGGTGAACATCGCCCTCGAACTGGGCGGCGAGTATGTCGGCGCGCGACGCGGCCCCGATCAGGGCGTCGCGGTAGAGGCGGTCGGCCTTCGCCGTCCGGAGCTCGGCGAGCCGCAGCAGGACCTCGGGCGGCGTGCCCGGGTCGCTGAGGCGGAGCTCGATCCAGCCCTCGACGAAGTGCTCCCCGATCGGCACGTGGCCCAGGGTCTGCTTCGCGTAGTAGTAGCGCACGAACGCCGCGGAGCGGTGTTTGAGGTTCTCCGGCGTGATCAGGTCGATCTTGTCCTCGGGGGCCACCGTCGTCAGCGACTGCTCGGATGCGGCGAGGCGGCGCGTGAGCTCCGCCCAGCTCTTCGGCATCGACCCGTTAATGCCGGCCGCCACGGCGCCGGGATCGACGCCGAGCGCCAGGAGGCCCGCCTGAAGCGTGAACATCGTCGACGCGAGGCGGCTGCGCTCGAGCAGGGCCTCG
>JAQTNG010000104.1 GCA_028714015.1 Elusimicrobiota bacterium
CAGGGCCTCATAGGGGAATTATGACCTCTTTCGGTCAAAATTCAATGTCGAAACAGTTAAAAATCAGTTATTTATTAGAGGAAGCGACGGGAGGCACTTCGGGGCCGAGGAAGGCGGCGCTGGCTTCGCTGTACTGGTGGGTGGACTGCTCGAGGTCGACGCTGGCCATCACCAGGCTGCGCAGCTGGCCGCCGAGGATGCGGTGCACGCGCAATTGCGTCGTCGTGGAGTAGGTCTCGCCGCGCACGGATTCGACTTCCACCCAGAGACCGCGTTCTCCCCAGGCCCGGAGCATGGCGGCCATATCCGCCGCGTACGCGGCGTACGCGGCGTCGGACATGCGCACGGTCGTGCCCATGTTGTAGATCAGGAGTCCGACCTCGGGATCGGCGGCGGGTATGTTCTTGGTCACGAAGGCGGCGGCCTTTTCGGGCGGGCAGGCGGCGAGCTGGAGGAAAGCGGCCTCGCTGCGCGTGCGCTGGGCGATCTTGTCGAGCGCCGCGTCGAGCTCGGCGATCGCGTCGAGGTTGTCCGGCCAGATGCCGGCGGTCAGCCAGCGCCGGTCCGTGATGTCCTCGGCCTGCAGAGGACGCGACTCGAGCCCCACGCGCGCGGAGACGAGCGCCGAGTCGAATCCCTTCAGGACGTGGACCAGGTCGGCGGCCAGATTGACGCCCGCGCCCGCGTTGACTTCGACGAGGTAGTACGGAAGATCCCGCCGCTGAAAGAAAAGCATGGCGGGCGCCGTCCACAAGATCGCGCGGCTCGCGATGTAGGTGCGCCGGTGGCCGCTCTTCAGGTTCTCGAAGAAGGACGGCGGGGGCTCCATGAGGAAGCGGGCGAGCGCCACGGACGGGTCGGCCTCGGCGGTCCCGCCGCACGACGGGAAATACGGCACGAGCGGGCACTCGGCGTCGCTCAAGGCCTCGAAGTGGAGGCACGTGAGGTAGAGGCTCCAGGCCTCGCTCCACGCGACGAAGGTCCGCTTCTCCCAGGCCTTCGCGATCGGCTTCCACCAGGCCGGCTCGCCGCGCTTGAGCTGATCGGCCGTCCACCGCAGGAGGGCGGAGGTCACCGGCAAGGCGGTGGCCTGCAGGGCCCCGCGCTCCAGCTGGGAGACGAATTCTTCCTTCGTCATCCTTCGCCTATGAGATCCTCAGTTGGGGTCTTCGGGCGAAATCAGGCCCATCTCGATGCCTTTGACGACGGCTTCGGTGCGGTTGCTGACCTCGAGCTTCTGGAAGATCGCGTTGAGGTGGTTCTTGATGGTCTTGACCGAGCACTCCATCTTCGCCGCGATCTCCTTGTTCGACTTGCCGGTTCCGAGGAGAACGAGCACGCGAATCTCGGTCTTCGTCAGCGCGACGGGCGAGTTGCCGTCGCCGCTGGCCATCTGGCGCAGGCCCTGAAGGAGCTTGCCCATCACCTGCTGCGGGATCATCACGCCGTCGTTGGCGAAGGCCTTGAGCGCGTTGACGAGCTCGGCGGCGGGCAGCATCTTCGAGAGGTAGCCGTTGGCGCCGGCCTGGATCGACTCCATCACGTGCGCCTCGTCCTCGTAGGAAGACAGGATGAGGACGTTCGTGTTCGGGCACTCCTTGCGGATCAGCCGCGTCGCGGCGACTCCGTCGAGGTGCGGGAGCTTGATGTCCATCAGGATCACGTCGGGCTTGAGCTTGCGCGCCAAGCGGACGGCTTCCTGACCGTCGGCGGCTTCGCCGACGACCTCGATGATCTTCTCGTTCTCGAGAAGATCCTTGATGCCTTCACGGAAAAGCGTCTGATCGTCGGCGATCAGCACCTTCACTCTCTTTTTCGGGGCAGCCTTCGAAGCCATTTCGATCCTCCTCGGAATTCGGCTAGTTTAGCAGAAAATTATGAGCGATTTTCACGGAAAGTCAAGCCCTACCGACCGGCACCGTGAACAAGAAAGCCGCGCCCTTCCCCAAGCCTTCGCTTTCGACCCAGATGCGCCCGCCGTGGCTGTCGACGATCTCGCGCGAGATCGAGAGGCCCAGGCCGAGCCGCCCGCCGCCGGAGGCGCTTTCGCCTTGATAGAAGCTCTGGAACAGCTTGCCGACCTCCTCGGGCGCGATGCCGTCGCCGGTGTCGCGAACGGTGAAGCGCACGCATTCGACGTTATTGTCAACGGCCTTTTCGGCGCTCACGGTGACCGTGCCGCCCTTCGGCGTGTGGCGGATCGCGTTCTCGAGCAGATTGTTGAGGACCTGAGAGAGGCGCTTCTTGTCGGCCGCGATCGTCGGAAGGCCGGGCTCGAGCACGGTCTTAAGCGTGAGGCCGCGCACGGCCGCGCGGGCCTGCGGCCCCACCACGGTCTCCTCGACGAGCGAGCCGGCGTCGAAGAGGTTGGTCTCGAGGCGGAACTTGCCCTGCTCGATCGAGGCCCAATCCACGAGATCCTCGATGAGGCGCGAAATCTGCCCGATGCCGTTGGAGATGTAGCGCATCTTCTTGACCTGCTCGTCGTCGGGCTTGATCGACTGCGCGAGCATCTCGAAGCTGACCTGCAAAGTCATCAGGGAATTCGAAAGGTCATGGGAGGCCATCGACATGAACTTCGACTTCATCGCCGACAGGTGCAGGTTCTTGTCGTTGGCGCTCTTGAGCTCCTGCTTGAGCCGCATCTTTTCCAGCGACTTTTCGATCGCACGCTTGAGGTGGTCGAAATTGACGGGCTTGGTGAGAAAATCGTCGACCGACTCCTGGATCGCCTTGAGCGCCGTGTCGAGGGAGGCGTGGGCCGTGACCATCAGGATCTGGCTCTCGGAGTTGAGCGCGCGTATCTTCTGGATCGCGTCGATGCCGGTCCCGTCGGTCAGGTTGTAGTCCATCAGGATGACGTCGAACTGCGTCTTCTTGACCTGGGCGACGGCCTCCGCGGCGCTCGAGGCCTGGGCCGTCTCGTAGCCCGACACCTCCAGGTTATCGCTGACGCTTTCTCGCATGTTCGCGTCGTCGTCGACGATCAATATCTTTCCTTTCATCTCTGCCTCAAGCCGTCGTCGGGATGTAGAGCTTGAACGTCGTGCCGACGCCCACGGTGCTCTCCACGTCCACTTTACCTTTATGGTGGTCGACCACCTTGCGCACGACGGCCAGGCCGAGGCCCGTACCGCGCGCTTTCGTCGTGAAGAATGGAGCAAATATCTTGTCGAGCACGTCTTGTGGAATGCCGCTGCCCGCGTCGGCGATGTCGATGCGCACCCAGCCGGGCTCGGGGATCACGGTGCGGATGGTGACCTTGCCCCCCTTCGGCGCGGGCATCACCTCGACGCCGTTGCCGACGAGGTTGCGCACCGCCTGCTGCATCTCGGTCTTGTCGATTTCCACGGTCGGGTTCGCCGGATCAAAAATCTTGTCCACCGAGACGTGCGGCGGGAAGGGATAGACCGACAGCACCTCCTCGAGCCAGTCGTTGATGCGGACCTTCTCGAGCTGAAGCTCGCGCTGGCGGGAGTAGGTCAGGATCTCATTGATGATGCCGTTGGCCTGCTGGATCTCCGACTCGATGATCTTGATGTGCTTGGTGATCTTCGCGTCGGGCTCGCCGCCGGTGCCGAGCTTAGTCTTGATGAAGTAGATCGAGTTGTTGATGACGGCGAGCGGGTTGCGGATCTCGTGGCCGACGACGGAGGCCATCTGGCCGATCGCGGCCAGGCGCTCCTTCTTGATGAGCTCGTCCTGCGCGGCCTTGAGCTCGCGGGTGCGGGAGTCGACGCGCTTCTCGAGGAACTTGGTGAACTTCTCGAGCTCCTGCTTCGCGTGGATGAGCTCGCCCGTCTTCTCCTTGAGCGACTCGCTCATGCCCAGGAAGGTCTGCGCCAGGTCGCCGATCTCGTCGTTCGTGGTCACGACCTCGGGCAGGTCCTCGAACTGGCCCTTGCCGAGGCGGTCGGCGGCTTCCTTGAGGATGCGGATGGGCTGGGTGATGTGGCCGGCGACGGCGAGCGAAAGCAGGACGGTGAACAGGACGACCCAGATCAGCACGCGGAAAATCTGGGCCTTCATGTCGGCGGCGGTCTGATAGGCGGCCTCGACCGGCTGCTGAACGTAGACGATCCAATCGAGCTTGTCGATCAGGGCGAAGGCGCCGAGAAGGCGCTTGCCGCCCTCCAGGGCGATTTCCCCGCCGCCCTTGACGTTGTCCTGGGTCGTGAGCACCTTCTCGACCTCGGGAGGCATGCGCGCGTCGGGGCGGTAGATTTCGCGGGGGTCGGAGTGCGCGATCAGGAAGCCGTCCCGCGTCATGACGGCCGCCTGGCTCTTTCCCGAGGCCGGGAATTCCATCGCGAGCATGGTGGAGAGGCCGTTGAGGCTCACGCGCGCCGCGACGACGCCGACGGCCTTCGCGGGCTGCGCGCGCTGGTCCAGAATCGGCACGGAGATGGTGACGGTCGGATACAGGCCTTGGAAGCGCTCCAGCCGCCCGATGAACTGGCCGCGGGGCCCCATCGCGCCGGTGAAGAGCTCCTCCCCCTTGAAATCGCGCATGTCGGGATTGGGACCGAGGAAGCGGCCGATGCGGAGGACCTCGACGCCTTTGTCGTTGAGCACCGACAGCTCCAAAACCGCGAAATGAATCTGCAGGATCCGGTTCAGGTACTGCTGCTGCTTGCCGGGATTCATCGAGACGAAATCCTCGAGGCCGGCCGTCTCGGTCAGCACGTTGCGGAAGGTCGTGACGTACTTGTAGGTCGTATCCGAGAAGCCGACCGCCAGCGATTCCTGCATCGCCAGCGTCTCCTTGCGCAGGGACTGCTGCGTGATGCCGACGAGATGCCAGCCGACGAAGATCATCGGCGCCAGGGAAATAAGCAGGAACCAGAAGAGAATCTTGTAGGCGAGCTTGCCGCGGTTCCTGGTGGAGGCCATGAGTTATCGTTCCGTGCCCGAATTATGACGCATTCGGAACACGAAAATGTTGCGCCGGAAGGGCGCTATTGGCCTTTCGCCGCGTTCCGGGACAGGAGCTGCTTGATGCGGGCCGAGAGCTCCGCGAGGTCGAAGGGCTTGGTGATGTATTCGTCGGCCCCGAGCTCGAACCCCTGCTTCTTCTCCTCCGACGAGAGAAAGCGGCCGGTCATCATGATCAGGATCGTGATCTTGGAGCGCTTGCGCAGCTCCTGGCATATCTGGAAGCCGGACGAGTCCGGCAGCTGGATGTCCATGATCACGGCGTCGGGATCGATCTTCGAGGCGGCCGCGATGCCTTCCTTGGCCGCGCCGGCCTGGTGGCACTCGAAGCCGTCGAGCTCGAGAACCTCGGCGAGGCTTTCGCGGAGATGGGCGTCGTCGTCGATGATGAGCAGTTTAGGGAGCTTCGCCATAGTGTTACCTCCGCATCTCCGCGCCGGGCGGCACGAGCTTGTAGCCGACGCATGGGATGGTCGTGATGTACTTCGCCGCGACGCCTAGCTTCTCGCGAAGCCGGCGCACGTGCACGTCCACGGTTCGCGGCGAGCCGAAATAGTTGTAGCCCCAGACGCGCTCGATGAGGTACGGGCGGGAGAGCACGCGGTTGGCGGAGCTCAGGAAGACGTAGAGCAGGTCGAGCTCCTTCGAGGTCAGAGGAACGCGCTTCTTCGAGATGTGGAGGGTATAGCTCGTGAGGTTGAGCTCGATCTCACCCATGTTGATGATTTCCTCGGAGGCGTTGACCTGGGTGCGGCGCAGCACCGCCTTGATGCGGGCAAGGCACTCGGCCGCGTCCCAATTGAGCGAGAGGCACTCGTCGGCGCCCGCCTGGAAGAACGCCAGGCGCTGGGAGACCTTGTCCTTCGCCGAGGCCTGGGACGGAGCCGACGACGGGGTCTTCGCTCCGAACAGGGCGTAGGCGTGCTTGGACGGGGCTGTGGACACCGCCGGCTGGTCGGCGTGCTCGACGAGGGCGACGATCGGCATCTGGCGGGCCGGACCCTTGGCGCGCAGCTGCTTGACGAGGTCCACCCCGTCCTCGTCGACGAGCTTCTGGCCGATGATCAGGAGGTCGCAGCCCCGGTGCGCCAGCAGGCCCTGGACTTCCTTCGCCTTCTGGGCGACGGTGACGATCATGCCGGCGGCCTGGAGCGCCTCGAGGATGACAGCCGCGCGATTCGGCTCGCGCGAGGCGTAGACAACGCTGGTTCTCATCGCGACGCTATTCCTCGGTGCCGCCCTCATCCTCGAGTTCGAGGCTGAGGCCGCCGAGCGAGCTGATCGCGGCGAAGAAGTTGTAGACCACGGCGAGCAGCAACAGCGCACCCTCCGTGAGGACTGCGTAAAACAGGGTGTAGAAGCCGACCGACATGGCCTTCTGCATCGCGCTCAAGGCGGCGTTCGAGGAGTTCGGCGAGATCACGAAGGTCACCAGACCTCCGAGGAAGCCGAGCAGCATCACGGTGCCGGTGATCGCGGGACGCGTGGAGATCAGGATGGCGGCGGCCGCGATGAGAGCGCCGAGGATCGCGACGGGCGGCTTGTTCGCGAAGCCCGCGCCGAGCGCCAGCGCGGCGCCGAGGAAAACGGCGATCGGGAGGATGGGGTGCTTGAACCAGTAGGGATCGATTCTCTTCACGCGATAGCTCATGCCAATCTCCTTAATAGCGTCTGCAGGCCCGCCAAGAATAACAGAAGCGGGACGGTTTGACAAGCCCTTGAACTTTTTTTGACGAAGCTCGCCCGCGCTTGACGCTGGCGCGGTATCGGGCTACACTGAACCCGCGTGAAAAAAGCAAAGCTCGTCGACACGAACATCTCCGGGCACCATTCCCTGCCCGCGCCTCGCCAGGTGTGCGCGCTGCTGCCCGCGTCGAAGCGCTGCCTGGAAGCCGTCGCTCGAGGACGCCGCGAGATTCGCGCCATCCTCGACGGCAAGGACGAGCGCCTCTTCCTCGTCGTCGGGCCCTGCTCGATCCACGACCCGCGCGCCGCGTTCGAGTACGCCGAGCGCCTGCGCGAGCTCGCGGAAAAAGTGAAGGACCGTTTCGTGCTCGTCATGCGCGTGTACTTCGAAAAGCCCCGCACCACGGTCGGCTGGAAGGGGATGATCAACGACCCGCGCATGGACGGCTCATTCCATATCGAGGAGGGGCTCAAGGCCGCGCGCAAGCTGCTCCTGCGCGTGGCCAAGCTGGGCCTGCCCGCCGCGACCGAGGCGCTCGATCCCGTGTCGCCGCAGTACCTGTCGGACCTGATCAGCTGGCACGCGATCGGCGCGCGCACCACCGAATCGCAGACCCACCGCGAGCTGGCCAGCGGCCTCTCCACTCCCGTCGGCTTCAAAAACGGAACCGAAGGCGACATCCAGGTCGCCCTCGACGCGATCAAGTCCGCCGCCGCGGCGCACCACTTCCTGGGCGTCGACCCGGATGGGCGCGTGTCGGTGTACCGCACGCGCGGCAACGAGAGCTGCCACGTCGTCCTGCGCGGCGGGCGCGAGCCGAACTTCGACCGCGCCTCGGTCCTGTACTGCGCGGAGAAGCTCAGGATGGCGGACCTGAACCCGCGCCTGATGGTCGACTGCAGCCACGGGAACTCCGGCAAGGACCACCGACGCCAGCCGGGCGTCTTCGACGCGTGCCTGAAGCAGGTCGGCGCCGGGGGCTCGGCGATCGCGGGGCTCATGCTCGAAAGCAACCTCTTCGAGGGCCGCCAGGATCTGCCGAAGGGCTTCAAAAGCCCCGGCCAGCTGCGCTACGGCGTCTCGATCACCGACGCCTGCCTCGGCTGGGACGACACGGAGAAGCTCATCCTCGGCGCGGCGCGGAAGTAGGCCTCTCGGCCAACGGATACGAGCCCAGCACCTTCACGTGCCGCGCCGCCGCGCCCAGCTCGGCGAGCGCGGCCGCCACGGCCGCGTCGTCGGCTCCGCCGAGAAAATCGACGAAGAACGAATACTCGAACGGGTTCGACGCGATGGGCCGGGACTCCAGCTTGGTCAGGTTGATCGCGTGGTCGGCGAACAGCTTCAGGCAATCGAGAAGCGCGCCGGGATGATGATGAACGGAGAAGGCCACGCTGGTCTTCCCCGTCCTCCGGTCGGCGGGCGCGTCGGCCTCGCGGACGAAGGCGAGGAACCGCGTGAAGTTTCCCTTCACGCTTTGGATGTCCGAAGACAGGACTTGCAGGCCATAGACTTCGGCGCAGCGCTTCGAGGCGATCGCGGCCTCGCCGGGCAGCCGGCGCTGGGCGACAAGCTCCGCGGCGCCGGCGGTGTCGTACTCGGGAACGGCCCGAAGCCCGCGTGAATTCAGGAAATCCCGGCACTGGGCCAGGGCGATGGGGTGCGAGTAGACGGCGGTCACGTCCTCGAGCCGGTCGCCCGGGCGTCCGAGCAGGCAATGATCGATCGGCAGGTACGCTTCCGCGATCGCGAATACTTTTCGCTCGAGCAGGAGGTCGGCGTTGACCCCCACGGAGCCCGCGATGCTGTTCTCCACCGGCACGAAGCCGGCGTCGGCGCGTCCGTCCTCCACCGCGTCGAAGACCTGCTCGCTGAAGGCGAACCCGATGGGCTGGGCGTCCGCGCCGAAATGAAGGCGAAGCGCCGCCTCGCTGTACGCGCCGGCGACTCCCTGGTAGGCGACCTTCAAGAAGTCACTCTTCTATCAGTCTCCTTCAGAGCCGCGAGGAAGCGGCGGCGCATGGGTGACGCGAACTCGTTGAAGCGGTTCATGTCCAAAAACAGCTGCCAGCTGTCGTTCTGCACCGTCTCGAGAATTCGCAGAAGTCGCTTGTAGCCCTCCGTGTCCACGCCGGTCGTCTTCGCGCCGTAGGCGATGAGCCCGCGGCCGACGAAATGGGTCAGGACCAAGGAAGAGGCCATGCGGCGGTCGTGCTCGCGCGGCGTGAGCTCGACGACGCGAAGCCCTTTGCGTTCGAGCGCGCGTTTGGCGCGACGGTAAAGCGCGTCCGGCATGCGCACCCGGCACAGCACGACCGTCCGGCCCACGAGGGAATCGGCCGCGCTGTCGGGACCGAAATTCGGATGCGTGCCGAGCAGGCTCACGTTCTTGGGGAGCCAGCGCTTCATCGCGCGCACGGGATGGCCTTTGACCGAGCAGGTATCGACGACGAGCGCGTTCGGGCGGACCAAGGTCCTGATGCGGCGCACCACGCCCTCGAAGGCGGCCATCGGCACGCACAGCACGACGACGTCCTGAGCGCACGCCTGCGCCAGCGTCGCGGGCACCGCGCCCAGCGCGCGCACGCGGCGCGCGTCAAGCTTCACGTCGTAAACGTGAATCTTGGCGCCGCGCGCGAAATGGTGCGTGAGCAGGCGGCCCAGGCGGCCGAAGCCGATCAAGCCGACGCTCACAGCGCGCCCTCCAGCCGCGCGAAGCCCTCGCGCAGCGTCGCTTCCGACGCGGAGAAGCTCAGGCGCAGGAAGCCCTCGCGGCCGAACGCGGAGCCGGGAACAACGGCGACTTTCCCCGCCTCCAAAAAGTGAGCCGCCAGCGCCGACGAGTCCGCAAACCGCGCGCCCAGATGACGTCGGGCGTCCGCGAAAAGAAAAAGACCGCCCTGGGGCTTGGCGCAGCCGAACAGCCTCGAGCCCAGCTCGAAGGCGACGTCGCGGCGCTTCTGGTGCGCGGCGCGCCATGACGAACGGTGCGCGTCGCCCAGGCCCAGCGCGGCGAGCGCGCCGCATTGCGCGAACGTGCAGGTGTTGCCGGTCACATGGCCGTGAATGCGCCCCACGGCCTCCACCAAATCGGCGGGCCCGGCCAGATAGCCGACGCGAAAGCCCGTCATCGCGAAGCTTTTCGAGAAAGTCTGGATCGTGACCGTG
This sequence comes from Elusimicrobiota bacterium, assembly GCA_028714015.1. Classification (GTDB taxonomy): domain Bacteria; phylum Elusimicrobiota; class Elusimicrobia; order UBA1565; family UBA9628; genus GWA2-66-18. Next base: position 9,791 of record JAQTNG010000104.1, read on the forward strand.
CGCGCGGCCGCCGAAGCGCCCAGCGACGCGACGCTGACGTGCCGGGCCCCGTCGTACACGAGCGCCTCGTACGCCTCATCGGCGATGATCGTCAGGCCGCGCCTCTCCGCGAGCGCCGCGACGGCGCGCAGCGCCGCCTCCGGGTAGACCGCGCCCGTGGGGTTGTTGGGCGTGTTGAGGATGATCGCCTTGGTCTTCGTCGTGGCCGCGCGCTCGAGCGCCTCCAGGTCGAGCTGATGATCCGCGCCGGCCGGCACCAGCACGGGCACGGCCCCGGCCAGCTTGACCGCCTCCGGGAACGTGACCCAGCACGGCGCGGGGATCAGAACCTCGTCTCCCGCCTCGCACAGGGCCTGCAGGACCTCGTAGACGGCCTGCTTGGCTCCGTTGGCCACGAGGATGTTCTCAGGCGCGGCCGTCACGCCGTTCTCGTCCTTCAGCTTGCGGGAAATCGCGGCCTTCAGCTTCGGCAGGCCCGCGGAGGCGGAATACTTCGTACGGCCGGCGCGCAGCGCCTCTTCGGTCGCGCGCACCACGGCCTCGGGAACCGGAAGGTCCGGCTCGCCTTCGAGCAGGCTCACGATGTCGACGCCTTCGCCGCGAAGGCGCGCGACCTCGCTCGACAGCCGCAGCGTCCAGGACTCTGCGACGGACCGGGCCCGGCTAGAGGCTCTCATGGTACTGCACTTCTTTGGAGTTCATCACGATGAGGCGGAAGACCACCTCGACGAACTCCTCGTTGAGCTCGTGCTCGGCGCCCCAGGCTTTGACGCGGGCGACCAGGGCCTGCTCGCGCTT
>JAQTNG010000105.1 GCA_028714015.1 Elusimicrobiota bacterium
TTTCCGTCGTCCCGTCGTTCTCGCCCGCCCTCGCGCCGGGCCTGGCGCCCTCCTTCTCGGCTCCCGCCCTTTCCCTGCCGTTCGCGCCGGGCCTCCTGGCGCCGTCGATCGCGCCGTCGCTCTCGCCCGTGCCCCTCGCGCCGATTCCCGCGCTCGCCGCCTCGGCGATTCCCGCGGCCGCGGCGCGGTTCCAGCCGTCGGTCGTCGCGCCCGCCTTGCTTCCGGGCTCGGCGCCCTCCAAAGACGGCGGCCGTCCTCAGCCCGCGGGCGCCAGCCTCAAGGACCTCGGCCGCCTCGTCGGCATGTCCGACGCCGCCGCCGCCTCGGCCGCCTTCGACGGTGCGGCCGCGAAAGCCGCGCTCGAGAACGCCTCTCCGGTCGACCTCCCTATCCCTCTCGGGGCGAAAAGCGTCTCCGTCGTCCGCCTGAACAACGCGGCCGAGGCGAGCGCCGTCATCCCCCACGGTCCGAACACCGAGCACTTCATCAAAGAGCTCGCCGGGAAATGGGACAAGATCGAGCGGCTCGACCTGCGCGTTTACACCGACGCGAAGGGCGGCAGCTTCCGCTCCGTGGACCTGTCCGGACGCCCGAATCTCGCCGAGAACCTGCCAGAGGTCCAGCCGCACGAGGCCGCGCTGATCCGCAAGATCCAGCTGCACGCGAAGGATCTTCAGCTCGTGATCCGCGAGGACGGCAAGACCCCCGATCTCATCGTCGATGGCGTCGTCACCGAGATGAAGAGCCTGTTCCCGGGCGGCGAGTTCGCGGTCCAGCTCGCCCACGCCAACGAGCAGGTCCTCGCCCACGCGACGCGCCATCTGCTGGCTCCCGGCGCGGCCGCCATCGACCTGACCGCGCGCGACGCCGTGCCCGTCGCCGAGCTGCGCTCGGTCATCAACGACTTCGTCCGCACCGGCGCTCCGATCGGCCTGGCGAGCGTGTCGGTGTACGCCGGCAAGGACCGCCAGGTCTTCGTCCGGGGCCAGGACGGCCTGTTCGACCTCCAGGGCTCGCGCCGCCGCCGCACGCGGAGCGCGAAGACGGCCGCTCCGCTCGCCCCGAGCGCCGCCCGCTTCCTGGTTCCCGACGCCCTCGGCCTGGCCGCCGTCCTCGATCCGAAGGTCATCGTCCGCGAGGTCACCGAGCCCGCCAAGCGCCTGCGCGCGGCCGGCGTGAAGGCGACCGTCACCGTGTACGGCTCCGCCCGCATCCTGACGCCCGACGCCGCCCGCGCCCGGCTCGACGCTCTGATCCTGAAGTACGGCGCCAAGCCCAAGCGCCCCGAGGAGCGCACGCTCGTCTACGCCGCGCGCCAGGCCGTGGCGGTCTCGAAGTACTACGAGATCGCGCGCAGCTTCGGACGCATCGTCGCCGAGAACGGCGGCGGCGAGGTCGCGCTCGTCACCGGCGGCGGGCCCGGCATCATGGAGGCCGCCAACCGCGGCGCCTTCGAGGCGGGCGGCCCCAGCGTGGGCTACAACATCATTCTCGACCACGAGCAGGGCCTCAATAAATACGCGACGCCCGGGCTGGAGTTCGAGTTCGAGCATTTCGCCACGCGCAAGATGGCCCTGCGCAACGGCGCGATGGGCCTCGTCTACTTCCCCGGCGGCTTCGGCACGATGGACGAGCTCTTCGAGGTCCTCACTCTGATGCAGACGGGCAAGATGCCGCGCGTGCCGATCGTGCTCATCGGCGAGAAGGCGTACTGGGGCAAGATCCTCGACTTCGACGAGTTCGCGCGCATGGGCCTGATCTCCGCCGGCGACCTGTCCCTGTTCCACTTCGCCGACACCGCCGAAGCCGCCTGGCGCGAGATCCGCGCGGTTCCCGCCGCGCGCTGAGCCGTCTTGACGCCGCGGCGCGGTCGTGGCATACTGGGCCCATGACCACCGACAAGCCGCTGTCCTCAGAGCATCACATCGAGATCGCGACGGGCATCATCCTTTCCCTCGTCACCTGCGGCTTCTACAACATCTACTGGAACTACCGTCAGTTCCTCGCGATGAACCAGCTCCTCGGCCGCGAGGAGTTCAAGTTCTGGCCCTGGCTGCTCCTCTCCCTCGTGACCTGCGGCCTGTACCACATCTACTACGAGTACAAGATGGGCTCCGAGCTCTACGGCTGGCTCAAGGAGAACGGACGCGACCCGAACCCGAACCTGCCCGTCATCGGCACCGTGCTCGCCTGCCTCGGCTTGACCATCATCACCGACGCCGTCTACCAGCACGAGCTCAATAAACTGTGCTGAAGATCCGCCACCCCCTGCCGTTCTCCGTCGTCGCCGGCGCCGCGTGGCTTTTATGCGCGGCGCAGGCGGCGTCGGGCGTGGGGGGAGACCTCGTCCTCTGTCCGTTCCGCCTGCTCACCGGCCACCGCTGCCCGGGCTGCGGCATGGGGCACGCGGTCGTCGCGGCGATGCGCGGGGATTGGGCCGGGTCCTTTCACCTGCATCCGCTCGGAATACCGCTCCTGGCGGTCTGGACCGCTTGGCTGGCCGCCGAGGCCGTCAGGGCAGCCCGCTCTGGCGCGTCGGCCCGGTCAGTGCTATAATATCGGACCATTGCGGGATGGTGAAATGGTATCACAGCGGACTCTGAATCCGCTTTTCTAGGTTCGAGTCCTAGTCCCGCAGCCAATTTCCTGTCAGGCGCCCTTCGGCTAGTTCAGCGAAGGGCGTTTTGATTTGATACTCGAGCTTTTTTCCGACGAGCTGCCAGTTTGTATACACGAGGTTGAGGATGCGGCGCTTCTCCGCGACGTCTGAGGATTTGTATATGCGGACGATATCTTTTGCGAGTTTGAGTACCTTCTTCGCGTTGGGCATGTACGAGCTCGGCCCGGCCTCCTCCTGCCGGCGCAGCGCCTCCTCGAGGCGCACGCGCTCGTCGCCCCAGCGCTTCTGCTGCTCGGACCAGAACGCCTCCGTGATCTTGCCGTCGAGCTTGTCGGCGTAGGCTGCGGCCGAGCGCTCGTCGAGCTTCGTCAGCCGGCTCCGGAGGATGGCCGCCTGCGCCTCCGCCATCCCCTGCGACGTCCCCGCGTCCTTAATGAGCAGTGCCGCGATCGTGCGGGCCGCGTCCTCGCTTATCTGGACGCGCTCGAGCGCGGCCGCGACCTGCTCGTCCAGGACCGCCACGGGTACGAACACAGCGTCCGGGCAGAGCCTGCGGCGCACGCCCGAGGCCTTCGAGTACTGGTAGCCCGTGCAGTGCGCGTAGATGAAGCGGTTCTTGCGCAGCTCGAAGACGACGGCGCGCCCCTCCGGGCAGCAGCCGCAGCGGATCATGCCCGCCATCGTGAAGTGGTGCTTCCTCTGGCGCGGTCGGTTCTTGCGCTCGAGGCCGGCGATCGCCCGCTCGTGCAGCTCCCAACTGACGATCGGCGGGTGGACGCCCTGCACCCAGTTCCCAGATCCCACCGGCCAGTCGTAGCGCCCGGTCGACAGCGGGTTGCGGATCGTGCGCTCGACCAGGTTGCGGTGGAGCCTCTGGCCGTACAGCGCGCAGCCCTCGCCTCGCAGCTGCTCGACGATGCTGTCGATCGAGTGGCGGCTCTCGGCCGAGAGCTCCTTGATCCGCTTGACCCAGTGCGCCTTCTCGGGGTCGAGCACCAGGCGCTTCGTCGACGAGTCGTTCTTGTAGCCGAAGGGCGCCTTGTTCGGCCACTCGCCCTTGAGCGCCTTCTGGTCGATGCCGCGGCGGGTCTTCTCCGCGAGCTCGCCGGCGTAGTAGACCGCGACCGCAGTCGAGATCCCGAGGCGGAGGTTCGACATCGAGGCGTGGGCGCCGTCGAGGACGAGGCCCTCGAGGAAGAAGTGGACGGTCTTGCCGTACTTCTTCTGCAGTTCGGCGATCTCGGGGAGGTCCCCGAAGTTGCGCATCGCGCGGTCGACGGTGGCGATGAGCGCGTGCTTCTCCGGACCGCGGCGCATGTAGAGCATGTACTCGCCCCACTTCTGGCGGGCGGCCTGCTTCGAGGCGCTCTCGACGACCGTAAACACGCGCGTGACGGTCAGGCCCAGGCGCGCGGCGTACTCCCGGCCGAGGCGCTCCTGCGCGTCGCGGCTGTAGTTCTGCGCCTGCTTCGCAGACGAGACGCGGCAGAACAGCGTGGCGCTGCGGTCGGGGTCGGGGGCGCTCACGGATCTCGATCGGGCTCGGGCCCCAGGCCCATGCGCCAGCGGTCTTCCTGCGCGCGGTGCCGCTCCTGCGTCTGCTGCCTGGTCTCGATCTCGCGGACCATCCGCTCGAGCGGGTCGCCGCGCTGCTTGACGTCCCAGAGGATGCGCATCATGCGCGACCTGCTGACGAGGCGGCCGTCGAGGTAGTAGTCGACCGACCGCCAGCCCCAGACGCGGCTGCCGATCGCCATCGCCGCCTCCATGTCCTCGGTCTCGATGACGTGCACCTCGAGGCCGTCGCTGGCGTCGAGGCGGTAGCCCGGCTGCTTCTTGGCCATCCGCAGGAAGTGGGGCCACGCCGGCGACTTCGCGCGCCCGACCTCGAAGCGGATCTTCATACCTATTTGGCGATCAGGCCCGGGAACGGGAGCTCGGCCGTCTTGATGTAGCGCGCGAGGATCTTCGCGTTGCGCGCGGGGATGCCGCTCATGCCCGGGCCGGCGTAGGGGTTGCCCGTGAAGCACTCGACGGAGAAGTGCTCGCCCTTCGGCCCGGCCGCGCGGGTCACGCGGTAGCCGTAGTTCGGGTTCATCGCGTCGGGCGTCGGGGTGTAGTTCTCCACGAGGTTGGTCGTGGCGGTCTGCACCTTCATGCTCGAGTGCTTGGCGAGGAACACCTGCGCGCGCCCCCACGCGTCGTCGGAGGCGGCCTTGACGAGGTCGAACTCGAGCTCCTCGCCGGCGACGCTCGCCAGGTAGGCGACCTCCTCGGGCGTCTTCGCGGTGGGCGCGGTGGCGCAACTGGTGAGCGCGCCCGCGATTCCGGCAGCGACGACGAGCACTATCTTCATGGCTTCCTCCGCGGGTCCTTGATGATCTTCACGACCTCGGCCAGCACGTGCATCTTGTTCGACGTGATCAACCGCGGCTCGTAGGCCTTGTTGTCGGCCTTCAGCTGCACGCCGTCCTTCTTCTTGTAGATCCGCTTGAGCGTGCACTCGCCGTCGAAACACACCACCGCGATCGCGCCGTCTTCGACGTGGCTGGTCTCCCTGATCAGGACCTCGTCGCCCTCGCAGATCGTAGGAGACATGCAGTCGCCGCTGATGCGCAGCATGGCGTAGCGGTCGCCGGCGCTGCCCTTGATGGCGAGTGTCGTGAAGTTCTCCGGCGGCAGGTCGAAGCTGAAGGCGAAGCGATCGGCGCGAACGGTGCCGAGGAATGGGATCTCGAGGAACTTGTAGCCGCTAGAGCGCTCGGGCAAGACGCCGGCTTCGCGCACGATCGACGCGCCGCCGGCGCGCTGCTTGGTCTCGGCCAGAATCACCAACATCGACTGCATCGTGATGCCGAAGATTTTGGCGAGTTTCGGGATCTTCTCTTCGCTCGGTCGCGTCGTGCCGCTGAACCACAACGATACGACGTTTGCCGCCTCATCCATCTCGCGCGCGAGCCGCGCCGCAGCACCCCGCTCGATGCCTCCGTTCCATTCCGTCGTCTTTTCCTTCAGGTTCATTTTTCAATTCTCCGTCGAGAAAAAGAAAGGTGTTGACAGTTCAGTGAACATCAGTTACTATTTCAGTGACGGTCAGTGGACATGGGGGAAGCATGAAATCGCGCAACAGTGCGCGCCTTTTGGGGCGCGGAGCCGCTAAGCCAGCAGCCGGACCGCTGGTCCCACCTGTGCATCCCCATGTCCAGAGGAGCTCCGCGCCCTCCGTTTTGGAGGACGTCAAAGAGAAGTCGGACAGCCGCGCCGCGGCCGTCAAAGTCGGGGTTCCCATGTCCAAGGTCACGATTCTACCACAAGTCCTCAACATCATCGCCAACAGGATGCCCCGATGAGCGCGAAGAATCAATCCGCAAATCCCCGGCCGTTTTTGGGCGAGGTCAGGATTCCGCAAACTCCCCGACTGCGGCTCCGGCTCTATACGGAGGTCATCGAGGAGCGCCTCGAGGAGCTGCTCTGGGATAAAACGGACCTCGCCGAGCAGATGGAGAAGAACTTCCCCGAGTTCGGCATCAAGGTCGAGCAGATCTACGAGGCCCTCGAGCGCCCGCGCGGCATGAGCGCGTGGTTCGCCAAGGCGATGGAGTGGACCCTCGGGATGAACCTGCCGCCGCACTGCCACTACAACGCGACGAAGAGGGCCAAGCGATGACGCGCGATATCGACCTGTCGCCGGCAGTCGAGCTGTTCAAGCTCCTCGCCCAGATCGACGCCCGCCTCGAGGCCGAGAAGAAGAAGCCGGCGCCGGAACGGAGGCCGTCATGATCACCCGCTGCCTGGGCACCTGGACCGACCGCGAGCACGAGCCGGTGGTCATCGGCGCGAAGGAGCCGCTCTCCGACACGCGGATATCGGACGGCTGCTGCGACCGATGCTGCCGGCTGATGCAGGTCCCGATCGAGTGCCGGCTCTGCGGCCAGGCCGAGACCGCAGTCGGCCTGTGCGGCTCCTGCGAGAAGCGCCTGCAGTCCCAGCTGGGCGAGCCCGCCTACGAGCTCGAGGTGTTCCGCGCCGGCTTCAAGTCCCTCTCCGGGCAGTACGATGGCGCCGGCGTCCTGCTGCGCCTCAAGACTTCTATGAAGGACCCGGCGTACTGCGGCTTCCGGCTGCAGGCGCTGGCGAGGAGCGGCGCGTGAACATCGGCAAGGCGAAGATCGACGTCGAGGCCCGCGGCTGCATCGACTGCGGCGCTGAGCACGCCTCCGGCTGGACGAACGCCCGGCTGGTGACGTTCAGCGGGATCGACAGCAACGGCAGGAAGGTCGGCATGACGGCGGTGTGGGTCTCGCGCTGCTCGGATTGCCAAGCGAAAAAAAAGAAGCCGATGTGCAAGTGCGGCCACCGGGTCGACCGACACACCCTCGCGGGCGGCGAGTGCTGGGCCGTAGTCGACGGCGGCGCCGTCGATTGCCCATGCCTCAAGGTGGAGGTCGCCAAGTGACCTTCCCCGATTCCGAAGTCATCGCCGCGGCCGAGTCCGTCCGGCTCGAGCCGGTCGAATCCGAGCACGACGTCGACTGCCCGCAGCACCCGTACAACGACGTCCTGGACGAGCGCGAGGACTGCGAGTGCACCGATATCCGCGCCGGCCTGGCCGCCGCCGCGGTCGAGGCCAGGGCCGACCTGGCGCGGGAGGACGCCGCGTGACCATCAAGTTCAAGGGCAGCGCGACGCCGGCGTTCACCTGCGCGATCCCGCACGGCGTCTGCAGCTCCGAGCGCGCGCGCTGGAGCGATGGGTGGTGGGCCGACGTCTGCACGAACCATATGCGAATTTGGCGCAAGAACGTAGCGCGCCTCAAGGCCGCGGCGGACCCGGTGTGGTTCCTGCGCGGCGGTAAAAAGGAGACCAAGTCATGAAGAAGATACTCACGAAGAAGGCCATCAAGAAGGCCGCGAAGAAGCTGCCCGAGCGGCGCGCGGTGAAGAAGCGGATCCTCAGCGCGAAGGACGGCGCCAAGTTGCGCAAGGGCATCAGCGAAGTCGTGGCCGAGGCCGCGGCCAAGATGGCCCCCCAGATCCCGCCGGCGGCCGCGTCCGAGACGCTGTGCTGCGCGGAGTCCGCGGACGGCGGGTGCGCCCCCGACTGCGAGAACAATCCCGACATAATCGCCGCCAACACCGCCCCCAAGGAGGCCTGACGCCATGGCTACCCCCACGAAGCTCCCGACCCGGACCAAGACCGAGCAGCTGGTGCCGTCGGCGGCCGTCAAGTCCGCCTACGACCTCAAGATGACGCCCGAAGCGCTCGGCCGCCTCAAGGAGATCGGCGAGGCCGTCGACTACGCGGCCGAGCAGACCGCGATCGCCAGCAGGATCAGCATCAAGGACGAGGACTCCAACGCCGCCGGCGCCGACGTCGTCGTCAACCTGGCGAAGACGTCCCGGGTCCTCGAGGAGCTCCGGAAGTACTTCACGGACCCGCTCGAGCAGCGCAAGAAGGTGATCATCGCGGTGTTCAAGAAGCTCGGCCTCGACGCCGCCGGCCAGGAGGAGCGGCTGCGCAAGGAGCTCGGCGACTTCTTCATGAAGAAGGAGAACGAGCGCCGCGCCGCGGAGACCAAGCGCCTGGCGGACGAGGAGGCCGCGCGGCGCCGCGCGCGCGCGGTCGGCCGCTCGGCGCCGCCCCCGATCGCGGCCGCGCCGGCCCCCGAGGTCCAGCGGTCGACGCAGGCCGAGAACGGGAGCGTCGGCATCACGCTCGAGTGGGCAGCGACCCTGGTGGACGCGAACTTCGTCCCCGAAAAGTACTGGGTCATCGACCAGAAGCAGGTGGACGCCGACGTCCGTGGCGGAGCCCGCGAGATCCCCGGCTATTCGATTCAGCAGCGGCCGAGAACGGCTGTCCGTTAGACGCAAAAAAAGGAGACCAAAAACATGACGACCCTAGTCGCGGCCCGCACGGCGCCGAAGGTGACGGGAGTGCCCACCAGCGGCTTGTTCCTGCTGGTGGGCGACACGAAGTCCGGAAAGACGACGCTCGCGGCGTCTTTCCCGGGGAGCTACGTGATCGAGTTCGAGCACAAGCGCGGCGACCGGATCGCGTTCGGCCGCATCGACGACATGGTCGAGCGCTACAACGAGTTCATCGCGAACATCCCGGAGAGCGAGCGCCCCGACCGCAACGCCTGGCTGCTCGACACGTTCGGGGAGGTCCTCATGCAGGCGATCGAGGACCCGGCGGTCCAGACGATCGTCATCGACAGCGTCGACGAGCTGCAGAGGCTCATCAACGTCGACGTCGCCAGCTCCGCCGGCCTCGAGTACATCGGGGAGCTCAAGGACGGCAAGGAGAAGGAGGGCGGCACCGGGCTGTGGCAGGAGTACTTCCAGCGCATCGCCGGCATGGCCGACATGCTCAAGGAGTGCGGCAAGCTCGTGGTGATCGTCTGCCACCGCCGCGAGGCGAAGCTCGACAAGAACGAGCGCATCGTCAAGCCGGCCGGCATCAACGTGTCGGGGCAGGGCGGGAACTACCTCGCCAAGCACGCCGAGATCATCGGCTTCATGGACGTCCGGAAGATGGGCGACAAGTCCGTGTTCTACCTGACGTTCAAGGGCGAGTCCGAGCGCGCGATCTGGCGCAGCGGGGTCGAGGAACTGCAGGACAAGGAGATCGTGATCAGCAAAGCCGACCCGTACGCCTCCTTCGCTGCGGCGTTCGTCAAGAAGGCCGTCGCCCCCGCCCCCAAGCTGGTGCCCGCGAAGCCGCAGCCCGCGCGCGCCGGCAGCCGCAGACGCTAGACCAAACCAAGAGAGGAAGAACATGACCATCAGGTTCGAGGGAAGCCGGGAAGCGGCCGACGCGGACAGCAATTTCCCCGTCGCGCCGGAAGGCACCGTCGTCTACATGACCGTCGACGCGGTGAAGGAGAGCATGAGCAGGGGGAACCCCGAGAAGGGGACGCCCCCGCGCCCCATGCTCGAGCTCGAGCTGCTCGTCAGCCACGGCGAGTACGCGGGGAAGATCAGGGTCTGGAACTACCTGACCTTCATCGAGGCCGGGGCCAAGGGCCACGGGATGACGCTGCACGCGCTGCACGCGCTCGGCTTCGACCCCGAGGGGGAGAACGACTACAGCGCCGAGGCCATCAAGGGGCGCGGCGTGAAGGCCGAGCTCGGCATCGAGACCTACAAGGGCAAGAGGAAGAACGTCATCGCGAAGTTCCTGATCGACGACGAGCCGGCGCCGGAGGGCGCTCCCGCCGAGGACGCGGCGACGTCCTTCAATCCGGAGGAGCTCGAGCAGGCTCCGCCGCCGGCCAAGGCGGCTTCGCCGACGAGCCGGGGAGCGACCGCTACGGCCTCGAGGCCGGCCGCGGCTGCTCCGGCGGCGCGCAAGCTGCCCTGGGCGAAGAAGAAGTAACTGGCGGACCCCGAGCCGGGGCGGGCGGTACGACCCCGGCGACAATTTTAGGAGACCCCTCAGATGAAGATCGACCTGGCGTGGCTGGAGCTCAAGAACGCGTGCAGTGAAGGCGCGGAGTGGTTCAAGACGAATTTCCCCGAAGGCGGCGAGCACCAGGCGGTCCTGGACAAGCTCGCGGAGGGCGGCAAGCGCGACTACGCGCAGTGGCTCCTCAACGCGATCGGGCCCACGAAGGACGTCCTCGAGCTCGAGTCCTGGACCGGCGACTGGCTCTTCTTCGCCGGCACCATCAAGGTCAAAACGTCCATCACCGCGAAGTTCGCGGTGATGGCCGGCTCGGGCATCGAAGCCGGCGAGGGCATCGAAGCCGGCTCGGGCATCGAAGCCGGCGAGGGCATCAAAGCCGGCTGGGGCATCAAAGCCGGCGAGGGCATCGAAGCCGGCGAGGGCATCGAAGCCGGCGAGGGCATCGAAGCCGGCGAGGGCATCGAAGCCGGCTCGGGCATCGAAGCCGGCGAGGGCATCAAAGCCGGCGAG
>JAQTNG010000106.1 GCA_028714015.1 Elusimicrobiota bacterium
AACGACGCCTGGATCTCGGAGAAGTCGAGCAGGAGCGGGTCCTTCGGACGGGGCGCGCCCCCGCAGGCGACGACGGCGCGCAGCGAGCCGGCCTCCTCCTTCAAACGCTCGAGGAGGCCCTGCCTCAGGGCGGCGACGTCCAGTATGACGGCCGAGGCCGAGCAGTCGTTCAGGACGGCGAGGAGCTTGTCCGGCTTGGCGCCGCGGCTGACCGCGACGAACGCGCCGCCGGCTTTGAGCACGGCGAAGATCCCCACGACGGCCTCGAGCGAGTTGTCCAGGTACAGCGCGACGCGGTCGCCGCGCCGCACGCCCTTCTCGATGAGCGCGTTGGCGAGCCTGTTGGCCATGCCCTCGAGCCGCTCGTAGGTGAATCGGCGCTCGCCGCACACCAGGGCGACTTTGCGCGGCGCGCGCGCGGCGCTCTCCTGCAGCAGGTCCTGCACCAGCCTCATCGTCGCTCCTCGAATGGCGCCATCGTAAGCGTGATTCTAGGAGGTTGCGGCCCGCGGCTCAATTGCGGGAGCGTGAAGCTTATGAAGCGGGAGGATGACCTACGGCCCGGCCGGCCGGGCGAGCGTCCGCTCCATCTCGAGGACCGCCAGCGTCGTCTTGAGCGCGGCGTCGGGATTGAGAGAGATGCTGTCGATGCCCCGCTCCACGAGAAACCGGGCGAAGTCGGGATAGTCGCTGGGCGCCTGGCCGCAGATTCCGATCTTGCGGCCCGCGGCCTTCGCCTTGAGGATCACCTGAGCGATCATCGTCTTGACGGCCTCGTTGCGCTCGTCGAATATCGGCGCCACGATCTCCGAATCGCGGTCGACGCCGAGAATGAGCTGGGTGAGGTCGTTGGAGCCGATCGAGAAGCCGTCGAAGATCTCCGCGAATTGCTCGGCCAAGATCACGTTGCTGGGAATCTCGCACATCACGTACACCTCGAGGCCGTCAACGCCTCGCCGGAGACCGTGCTTCTCCATCTCGGCGAGAACCTTGCGGCCTTCCTCGACGGTGCGGCAGAAAGGGATCATCAGCTTGAGGTTCTTGAGCCCCATCGTCTCCCGGACCTTGCGCATCGCCAGGCACTCCAGGGCGAAGCCCTCCCGATAGCGCGGATGATAGTAGCGAGAGGCCCCGCGGAACCCGATCATCGGGTTCTCCTCGCGCGGCTCGAAGGCGGCGCCGCCGAGCAGGCCGGCGTACTCGTTGGTCTTGAAGTCGCTCAGGCGCAGGATCACGTCCTTCGGGTGGAACGCGGCCGCGATCATGGCCGAGCCCTCGGCGAGCTTGTCGATGAAATAGCGGGGCTTGTCGTCGTAGCCCGAGGTCAGACGCGCGATCTCGGCGCGCGCCTTCGGATCCTCGACGCGCTCGGGGTGGACCAGGGCCATCGGATGGATCTTGACGAAGTTCGTGACGATGAACTCCATGCGAGCCAGGCCGACGCCCGAGTTCGGAATGCGCGAGAGGCCGAAGGCTTCCCGGGGATTGGCGGCGTTGAGCATGATGCTCGTTCGCGGCGTCTCCAGGCCCTTGAGGTCGACGCGCTCGACCTCGAAGGGCAGGCGCCCGTCGTAGACGAAGCCCGTCTCGCCCTCGGCGCACGAGACCGTGACCTCGACCCCGTCCCGGATCGAGCCCGTCGCCGTCTCCGCGCCCACGACGGCCGGCAGGCCGAGCTCGCGGCTGACGATGGCCGCGTGGCAGGTGCGCCCGCCGCGGTTGGTCACGATCGCCGCGGCCTTCTTCATGACGGGCTCCCAGTCCGGATCGGTCTTGTCCGTGACCAGCACTTCGCCGTCCTGGAGTTCGTGCAGGCGGCGGACGTCGAGGATGACGCGCGCCCGGCCGCAGGCGATCTTGCCGCCCACGCTGTGGCCCTCGGCCAGCAGCGGGCCGCGCCGCTTGAGGTGGTGGATTTCCATGATGTCGGCGCTGCGCAGCGACTCCACCGTCTCGGGGCGGGCCTGAAGGATGTAGAGCTCGCCCGACACGCCGTCCTTGGCCCATTCGATGTCCATCGGGCAGGCCTTGCCCGCCTTCGCCGAGTAATGGTCCTCGATGATGCAGGCCCAGCGCGCCAAGGCCAGGATCTCCGAATCGTCGATCGCGAAGCGCTCCCGGTCCGGAAGGGGCACGGGAACGCTCTTGGTCCTCTTCGTCCCGCCGTCATCGTAAACGATCTTCAGCTCCTTGCCGCCCGCGATCTTCTGAAGAATGGGTTTGAAGCCGCTTTTCAAAGTGGGCTTGAAGACGACGAACTCGTCCGGGTTCACCGCGCCCTGCACGATGCTCTCGCCGAGGCCGTAAGCGGCGTTGATCAGCACCGCGTCGCGAAAGCCCGTCTCGGTGTCGAGGGTGAACATGACCCCGGAGGCGGCGAGGTCGGAGCGCACCATGAGCTGGACCCCGATGGAGAGGGCCATGCGGCTCTCGTCGATGCCCTTGTCCGCGCGATACGAGATCGCCCTGTCCGTGTACAGCGAGGCGAAGCAGCGGCGGCAGGTGTCGAGCAGCGCCGCGCGCCCCTTGACGTTGAGAAAGCTCTCCTGCTGGCCGGCGAAGCTCGCGTCCGGGAGATCCTCGGCGGTGGCGCTGCTGCGCACGGCGACGGCGGCCTCCTTGCCCCCGCCCAGGCGCTCGTAGGCCGCGACGATCGCCTCCTCCAAATCGGCGGGAAGCGCGGCATTCATGATCGCGCGCCGCGCCTCCTCGCCTCGCCGCTGAAGCGCCTTGAGGCCGAGGCCCCCGGTGAAACGGCGGAAGGCGTCCGCCGTGATCGCGAAGCCGTTGGGCACCGGCACGCCCTTGGAGGACAAGGCGCGGTACATCTCGCCCAGCGACGCGTTCTTGCCCCCCACCGTGAGCACATCCTCGATGCCGATCTCCGAAAACCACCTGATGAGCCGCACCGCCGGCATGGTGATGGCCATGACGGCCCCCGCTAGGGCGTCGCGGGCTGAGCGGCCATATCCACGAAAAACTCGTGGGGCTCGGCGATGACGCGCACGCCCCCGGAAGTCTCCATGGAAACCACGATCTGGTGCTCGCCGTTCTCGTAGCCCGCCCAATCGTACCACCAGAACCCGACGGCGGAGCGGCAGGACTTCCAGGGACCCTGGTCGATCGAAATGCCGACGCGCTTGGCGCCCTCGGGCGCGAACACGCGGACGGTGTAGGTCGAAGATATGATCTTCTCGTTCTGCCTCGGATAGTCCACGGCCAGCAGCGTCTTGTTCGAGTGCTTGCGCCTCATCGTGATCGCCATGTCGGTTCTCCTTAAAAGGTCAATATCCGGACGAATCCCTCACGTTGGTCGCAACGGAACGACCCCGCGGCCTTCGTCAATACAGCTGCGCGCCGGCGCGCGAGGCCGCCCGCCGGACGAGGCGCGGGCGCGACCGGCCAGAGGGCACGGCCAGAACGGGGACGGTGCCGTGCCGCAGCAGACGCTCGACCGTCGAGCCGAGCACGAAGTCCGCGGCGAAGGCGCGGCGGTGCGCGGACAGCACCACCAGTTCGTAGCGCCCGGAGTTCGCCTCCTCGACGATGCACCAGCGCGCGTCGCCCAGGCGCTTGAGCAGCGTCCAATCGGATCCGGCGCCGAGGACCGCCTCCAGGCGCCGGCGCAGCGGAGGAGCTTGCTTCTCGCTCGGCATCCCGTATTCCTTTACGTGGAGCACGTCCAGCGTCGAGCCCAGGCTGCGCGCCAGCTCGCGCGCCCAGCGCAGCGCGCGCGTCGCGTAGGGGCGCCCGTTCCACGGCGCGAGCACGCGCGCGCTCCCCGAGACGCTCTTCCTCTGGGGCACCACGAGCACGGGGATGTGCGCGCGGCGCAGGACCACCTCCGCGACCGAGCCGGTGAGCAGGCGGTCGAGGCCGGCGTAGCCGTGAGTGCCCAGAACCATCAGGTCCGCGCGATCCGGGCGAGCCAGCTCCGCGAGCGCCGCCGGCGGCCAGCCGTGGACCGTCCGCAGCTTCAAGCGATCGGCCGGAAATCCCGCCGCGGCCCGGCGCAGCCTCTCCTCCACCTTGCGCCGCGGTTCCTGCGTCGCGGGAGGCACGCTCACGGGCATGGCGTCGATCCCGACCCAGGCGGCGAGCACCGGAGGGTGCTGGACGTGCACGATCTCGAGCGAGGCGCCCCAGCGCAGCGCCAGCGCCTTGGCGGCGTCGAGCGCGGACAGCGAGGGCGCGGATAAGTCGGCGGCGACGAGTATGCGTCTGGGAGGAAATCGCTTCATGACTGCAGCGGACGCAACGAAACAACCCTCCCGCCCAAAAAAAGGACGGGACGAACCGTCGTTCGTCCCGCCTTTTTTCGGCCGGTGCGGCGTTACTTGGGCTCGCTTATGAGCCCCGCGCGGCGTGCGGCCTTCAGTCCTCCTTTTGGAGGCTCTGACCACGGGTTTTTCGAGGCGACCCTCCATCCGCCCGCTTGACCGTCAATGGCGCAACGATTCTGCCGGGAGGTGATCGAGAAACCAATCGGCGGCCAGGCGCGACACCTCCTCCAAAGCGCCCGGCTCCTCGAAGAGATGCGTCGCCCCGGGGACGATCTCGAGCCGGTGCTCCGCCTTCATCAGGCTCGCGGCCACCTCGTTCATCGCGAGAACCTCGCGGTCCTCGCCGCCCACGATCAGCAGGGTCGGCGCCCGCACCCGCGCCAGGACCTCCACGGCCAGGTCGGGCCGCCCGCCCCGCGAGACCACGGCGAAGACCTCGCCGGGGCGGGCGGCCGCGGCGACCAGCGCCGCGGCCGCGCCCGTGCTGGCGCCGAAATAGCCGAGCGCCAGCCTCCGGGTCTCCACGCGGCCCCGCAGCCAGTCCGAGACCGCCTCCAGGCGCCCGGCCAGGAAGGGAATGTCGAAGCGCAGCTCCCCCGTGGCCGCGTCGACCGTTTCCTCCGACGGCGTCAGAAGGTCGATGAGCAAGGTTCCCAATCCGCGCTGGTCCAGGACCTCGGCGACGGCCCGGTTGCGCGGGCTCAAGCGGCTGCTGCCGCTGCCGTGCGCGAAGAGCACGAGGCCTCGGGCCCTCGGCGGCAGGACCAGGTCACCGCTCAATTGAACGCCGCGCGCGGAAATCATCATCGGTGTCGGTCGCGTCTTTGTCTTCGCCATACTCTCCCCCTCGGGCCGTCATCCGGCCGTCTCGATAATTTGACGAGCGCACCAAACCGGCCATTCCCGATTCGCGCCGCGTTGGTCGCATCGTTGCGCCGCGCGCCGTCACGATGATAAAGGAACCTGACAACACCCGCGCCGCGGCCCTCATCAACGTCGTCGATCGGAACACTTTGGTTTGGTGGGCGCTCATCCTGACTTCGGCCGGGCTCGCCGTTTCGCTCGGGCCTTGGGGCGGCCTTTTCTGGGTGGCGGCCCTCATGCTCGACGACGTCCTCTTCTGGGTCTTCGGAAAAGCCCTGCTGTTCGACTCGCAGCTGCGCGTGCGCCGGAATTATCAATGGATCCACAACTTGTACGACGGCACCACCGGCGGCGGCCGCGATCTCGGCTTCAATTTGGCGGTCGACGGACGCCTGTCCCAGCGTGCGAAATACGAGCACATGGCGCGCCAGCTCGGGCTGAAGAAGGGCATGTCGATCTGCGACGTGGGCTGCGGCTACGGCGACTGGCTGAAGTACTGCCGGGACGAGCTCGGCTGCGCGGCCGTGGGCATCAACATGACCCCCGAGCAGGCCGATTACGCGCGCCGGGAATACGGCCTCGAGGTGCACACGACGAACTGGAAGGACATACTCGGCGACCCTCGGCTTCAGGCGCGTCTCTACGGGCGCTTCGACGCCGTCACCTTCATGGACACCGTCGAGCATTACGTCAGCATGGAGGACCGGAACGATCTCGAGAAGCAAAACCGGATCTACTCGGACATGTGCCGGTTCGCCGCTTCTCTCCTGAACAAGAATTCGCCGGCGCGGCGCGTCTTCCTCTCCTGCCTCCATCAGACCCGCAAGCCGCGCAACTGGAAGTTCTACTGGCACGCCTACTTCATGGACAAGATGTATTCGGGCTACTATCCCTTCGTGGACGAAGGCCCGCTCGCGGAGTGCCGGCCGTGGTTTCGCGTCGTGAGCGTGGACGACAGGACCGAGGATTACCGGCTCACCGGCGTCAGGGACCGCAAGCATTTCCAGGCCGTTTCCATAAAGCCGACGCCGAGAAAGGCGGCCTACGCGGCCCTGCTTTTCTTCCTCGATCCGCATGTGATCCATCGCATCCTCTATTACGCCTGCGATTCGTGGATGTTCTTCTACGGCGACGACGCCTACAGCCGGGATTACGACGCCGATTACCGCAAGCGGGTGAGCTACGTTCTTCTTTATTGGATCACGCTGGAGTTGAAGCCGGAGCCCGCCGTCGCGGCCGCGCTGGCCGGTGAACATAATTTCAAGGAGGTCGCATCATGATCAAGACTCTCATTCTTTCGTCGTGCGTGACGCTGGCGGCCGTCGCCGGAGCGCGCGCGGCCGACGAGGCGGCGAAGGCGGCTCCGGACCGCGCCACAATGGTGGAACGGCACGAGCAGATGGCCGAGATGCACAAGAAGGCGGCGGAATGCCTGAAGGCGGGCAAGCCCGTCAAGGAGTGCCACGACGCCATGATGAAGGACGGACCCGCGAAGCCCGGGGACTGCGCCTTCATGGGCGACGGCTGCCCGATGTGCGGCCCGGGCAAGGGAATGCGCGGAGGCATGCGCGGGAAGGGAATGCGCATGGGCCGTCCCGGCGCGCCCGCCGACGCGCCCAAGAAAGACGAAAAGAAGGACTGACCGCGCCTGCGGGACGCGCCTGGGCCTTGACTTCAATATTATACTGCTGTATAGTTATACAGCCGTATAGTTCGGAGGTCACATGTCCAGGCCGTCACGCAGCACCGACAAGCTCCTCATACGGGCCGGGCGAAAGCTCCTGCCCGAGACCGGCGTTTCGGGCCTGACGCTGCGCCGGGTCGCGCTCGCGGCCAAGGTCAACCTCGGCATGTTCCACTATCACTTCGGGAGCAAGCGCGAGTTCTCGCGCCGGGTCTTGCAGGAGATCTATGAAGATTTCTTCAAGGATTTCAGCGTCGAAACCGGCGGCCCGGCCCCGGCCAAGGAGCGCCTGCGCCGGGCCCTCAACGCCTTGGCCCGCTTCGCCCGGGACAACCGCAAGCTCATACTGGCCATCGTCCGGGACATGATGGAAGGCGAGGCGGAAGAATGATCCGGCAGCGGTTTCCGGCAGGTCAAGGTTCACCTGGCAAATGCCCTGGCGCGTGGCCGAAGGGTTCTGCGCAAAATCCTGCGGGTCGCAGCAGCGGCGGCTGGTGACCTGGTAGCCCCGAGCCTCAAGCCCGGCAACCCAGGCTTGACTTTGATCGCCCAGCAGCAGCAATTGCGCCGGCGCCGCGGGCAACCTCCTGGCCAGGATCGCGCTCGTATCGGGGTCGGGTCTTGCAGTCACGTGCTTTGTCTGGATCGGGTGATGGAGTCGGGTATTGTGATGGGAAATTCACGTACTCAAGTATGCTTGATGGCAGGGCCTGCCCGTTCGTGCCATGACGCAAGCTGGTTCGTCA
This sequence comes from Elusimicrobiota bacterium, assembly GCA_028714015.1. Classification (GTDB taxonomy): domain Bacteria; phylum Elusimicrobiota; class Elusimicrobia; order UBA1565; family UBA9628; genus GWA2-66-18. Next base: position 7,578 of record JAQTNG010000106.1, read on the forward strand.
CTGCGAGGCCACAGGCCGTGGCAGTCCATCGTCAACAAAGAATCAATTGGTATCCGGCCCCATTTATTCGTTCAATTACCCAACTACCCCAATGATCTGGCATTATGATAAACTAGTCAGATGACTGGTTTAAAGGAGAATATCGTGAAAGCTTGGCCTGTGCAGGACGCGAAGGCGCGTTTCAGTGAGTTTCTCGATGCCTGTCTTACCGACGGGCCGCAGATGGTGACCCGGCGGGGTGCTGAAGCGGCGGTACTTGTCCCGGCCCCGGAGTGGAAGCGGCTGCAGTCCGCCGCCAGGCCGTCGCTCAAGGAACTGCTGCTGTCACAAGCCGCACGCACCGAATGCCTGGTTCCGCAGCGCGGTGCAGCGCGCAGGCGGCGCGTCGAACCCATGCGGTGAGGCGGCATGTATCTGCTCGACACCAACGTCATCTCCGAGCTGCGCCGGCCGCGTCCGCATGGCGCGGTGCTGGCGTGGCTTGAATCAATCGCTGACAGTGATCTACATGTATCGGCCGTGAGTCTGGGGGAGATTCAGGCGGGGATCGAACTTACTCGCGAGCAGGATGAGGCCAAGGCGCGCGAGATTGAGCAGTGGGCCGATTTGGTAGCCAACTCATACAGCACGCTGCCCATGGGTGCCGAGACTTTCCGCATCTGGGCGCGTCTCATGCACCGGCGCCCGGACACCTTGTACGAGGACGCGATGATCGCGGCGACGGCGCTGCAGCACCACCTGACTGTGGTGACGCGCAACGTCGTGGACTTCTCCCACTTTGGCGTCAGACCTCTCAATCCGTTCGAAGCCGCCTAGCCACCTGCGCGACTCTGGAATCGTCGGCTACGCTGCGCTCGCAATGACAAAAGCGGGGGTATCAAGCAGGACCAGTTCAAGCGCGCCCTTCGACTATATATTTGATAGCTGCCTGAGCTTATTCCATAATGGTAAATGGCCGATTTAATGCTTGATATTCTTGAAAATACCAGGAGTTTCAGAACCCGGCTGGCTTGAGCCGGCCTGATCGGCTTGTGCTCCCGCGAAGCTGAAACGCAGCGACACGTAGCCGTATTTTCCCGAAGCATATTTGCGCCGGTAGTTCCGGTTGGATTCATCGAGGGCATTGATCTGCTCCTCGGAAACCTCCAGCAATTGCCGCAATTCTTCACGGTAGCGGCTGGTCGCCTCCAGCATGAGCGCCACCGTGGGCACGGCCCTGGCGGACTGGTCTTTCTCCTGGCTCAAGGCAAAGCCGTGCCTGGCGGCGACCGACTTGAGTTGCACCAGGCTATGCAGCGACTCGCCGGATTCGGCTTCGCCCGGCATGATTTCGTCACACATGATGAGCTGGCCACCGGGCCGCAGCAGCATGGCGGCGCGGGCGAACAAGGCCTCAAGCGCAATGTACTGGCCACTTTCCTGGAACAAAATGCAATCAAACTTTTCGGGCGGTATCGCCATATCCTCAAAGCGCACCGGCTCGACCGGAAAGTCTTTGCCATGCCGGTCGCGCATGAAGTCGATCTGCGAGCCATCCGGAGTAATGCCGCGGGCGTCGTAGCCGCGCTCGATCAACAGGGCCAGCGTCGTGCCAACCCCTGCGCCCACTTCCAGCAGGCGCGCGGGCGGCACGGGCAGCCAGGCAAGGAGTTCGCGGGTCGCGCGCTCCTGAGCCACGGCAATTGGTTCGGCGGCATTGTCAAACCAGCCGAAATGCAGATTGACCACGTCCCCCACACCCGACTCCATGGCCAGCAAATAGGCATAGACATTGAGCGGGAACGAGAATTTCTTGATGCGTTGCAGGGCCTGGGTTTCCATGTTGATTTTCTCTTTCAGGCAATCATGAGCAGGGTTTTTATCTTTGCGCGGACATGCAGCATCACGTCTGCGCTGACTGCCGCCTTTTTTTTGGCTTTGCGAACTTTCCAGTCAAGTGACTTCACCTGATCTGAAAGTACGGCACATTCCAGGCCATCGACCGAGGTGACCACTTCAAAGGGATAGCCCTTGATTTTGGTACTCATGGGGCAACACACCATCAGCCCCGTCTTTGCGTTGTAGGCAGCAGGGCTGATGACAAGGACGGGACGATGCCCAGCCTGTTCGTGACCGGCTTGCGGGTCGAATGCCAGCCACACGACGTCACCTGAATCCGGCACGTAGCGCGCCGCCATCAGAGCGCCTCGTTGCCCACGGGTGCGCCAAAACTGACTTCGTCATGCAGGTTTTTGGCTGTGATGCCAGCGACAAGTGCGTCCAGTGAGTACTCAACCCTTTGCGCAGGCTCGATGATGATTCGCCCCTCTTGGGCCGTGATGCTGACGGGCTGCTCCAGACTTAAACGTGCTTCGCTCATCACGGACACGGGAAGGCGAATCGCCAGACTGTTGCCCCATTTGCGAATGACAGCATCCATGATGGACTCCTTTAATGAATCTACATTGTAGATACTCTAACGGCATTCATCAAGTTGCAGGACCTGACCCAATGCTGGTCGTTTCACTGTGATTGCGGGCCGCACTCCAAGGTGCGAGGTTTGCCGCGCACCGGATCAAGCGCGCATGGCCGTACGGGCCGCCTCCACCAGAAAGCCGCTGCGGCTCTGGCCTTTCTTTTTGGCAAACTCATCAATGCGGGCCAGCACCAGGCGCGGTACGGTGATGTTGATTTTTTCTGCCGGCCCCAGATACTTTTCAACCGGCACGTCCACCACCGCCCACACGCCGCCAGCGTAGTCGCGGTTGGCCTGATGCTGCGCCATGGTCCGAGCCATGGGAACGGCAACACCGTCTTCAATCAAGCCCTCGACGTGCAAGTCAATGGCTTCGCGCACGCTCTCCAGCGCATCGTCCAGCGTGTCGCCCCCTGAAAAGCAACCCGGCAGGTCGGGCACGGTGGCGCCGTAGCGCTGGCCGTCGTCGGTATGTAGTACC
>JAQTNG010000107.1 GCA_028714015.1 Elusimicrobiota bacterium
CTCGTGCGCCGCGGCGGCGACCTCGTCGGGGCTCGACGCGCGAACGGGAAACGCGCCGTCGTCGTCGAGAACGGACAGGTCCTCGGGCACGAGCCCGGCTCCGCCGCGCTCCGCGTCGAAGGTCCGCTCGGCGGCCCGGCGATCGTCGCCGGCCCGGCGCAGCTCCAGCTCGCGCAGGCGCGCGGCCGACTCGGCCTCGAGCAGCTCGGAGCGGTCCGCGAGCGAGCTCGACACGCGCTTGGCCGCCCAGTCGCGCAGCTTCTCGGCGCGAGCCAGGCTCTGAACGGCGATCTCCTCCACGCGCCGCGCGGCGGAGAGGCTCCAATAGGCCTGCTCGGCCTCCGACAGGATCCGGCGCCGGCCGATGCGCTCGTAGGTCGCGCGGGACAGCGCTCGCTCGCGCGAGGACTCCACGCCCGCCTTCGTCTCCCGTCCGAACGCGTTGCGCCACAGGTCCACGCTCAGCTCCGCCACCGGGCTCGCCTGGTAATAGGAGGGAGGCTTCACGAAGTTCGGATCAGCGCCGTTCAAGTCGGTGCGCGAGAACGCGTAGTAGACCTTGGCCGTCGCGCCGAAGGTCGTCGTCTTCGAGACGCCCGCCTTCACGAAGCCGCGCTCGACGCGCTGGCCCTCGGCCGCGGGAAAGTTCTTCGGGGAAGCGTCCAGCGATTTCTCCCCCTCCACGAACAGGGTCGGCGACAGCGGAATCTCCCCCTCCGCCGCGAGGCTGCGGGCGCCTTCCTCGGCGCGGACGGCGGCCGCGACGCCGTCGAGGCGCGCGGAGACCTGGCCGAGATAATCCGTCAGCGACAGGGGAGCGGCGGCGGCCGGCGCGAGGCCGAGCAAAGCCAGAAACCCCGCGAAACCCAATTTGCGACCGACATTCCAAATATGACTACCAGTCACGATCGCGCCCAAAAAATTCATGCGTCCTCCATCACCGTTTCGAAATTCCACGCAGCGTAAAATCGCGCATTTCCCCGAAGGCGGTCTCCGGCGGTATGCCCCTGCTCATGCACTGATTGCCGACGACCTCGAGCAGTCCGATCATCGCCGCGTGAAGGGCGAAATGGATGACCTCGGCCGGCCGCGGCTCGAGGACGCCCTCCGCCAGGCCGCGCTGAACGAGAGGATTCAGTATCCCCATGAACCGCTCATCCAGGGCGTCGAGCTCCGCGGCCATCCTGTCGCCGACCAGGCGCCGGAAATCCTCCCGACGGCAGTAGCTCTCGAGGCGCCGGTAATCGGGCCGCCCCTGGAAGCTGTCCCAGAAAATCCGCATCACGGCGGCGAGCACCTCGAGCACCGGCCTCGAACCGTCGACCGCCTTCATCCGCGCCTCCATGTCCCCGAAGAACTCGATGACGAGGCGCGCGTAAATCTCGTCCTTGCTCGCGAAGTGCTTGTAGATCGTGCCCTTGCCGATCTCCGCCTTCGCCGCGATCTGGTCGATGGTGACCGCCTGCCAATCGTCCCGCTTGAACAAAGACAGGGCGGCGGCGAGTATGTCTTCCTCGCGCCGCTTGAACTCTCTTTCTTTTCGTTCCAGTATAGCCATGACTGTTGGTCGCTCCGTGACTAACAGTATTATGCACGCCGCGCGGGCCTTCGTCAAGCCCCTGCCTTAAAACAGCGTGTAGATGAAGGGCGCGGCGGCGGGATGGGCGGCCACGGCGACGATGGCCGCGACGCCGACCACGGCGAGCAGTATCGGGATCATCCACCACAGGCGCTTGCGCCACAGGAAGGCGAACAAGCCGTTCACCACCCCAACGCGTCGGGCGGCGTCTTTGACGATTCCCATGTCTGCCTCCTTGGCTTCGGATTTTGCGGGCGCCCGGTCGTCAGGAACGGCCCGACCGCGAGCGCGTCCATGCCGCTCGCCAGAAAGGTCGCCACGGCGTCGGCGGGAGTCTCCACGATCGGCTCGCCCTTCAGATTAAAGGAAGTATTGAGGACCGCCGGCGCTCCGATTCGCCGACCGACGGCCGCCGCGAGGCGGTGGAACAGCGGGCTCTGCGCGGGATCGATCGTTTGCACGCGCGAGCTGCCGTCGACATGGGTGACGGCGGCCAGGCGGTCGCGGCGGTCGTCGCGCGTCTTCGCGGTCGCGAGCATGAACCGATACGGGTCCGGAGCGGGCGACCCGGGAAGATCGAACCACTCGGCCGCGGCGCCCGCGCAGATCGAGGGCGCGAACGGGCGGTACAGCTCGCGGAACTTGATCTTGGCGTTGACCGTGTCCTTCATCTCCGCCGGGCGCGGGTCGGCGAGGATCGAGCGCTGGCCGAGCGAGCGCGGGCCCCACTCGGAGCGGCCCTGATGCCAGCCGACGACCTTGCCGTCCGCGAGGAGGCCGGAGACCCGGTCGCACAGGTCCTCCTCTCCGCGAAGCTCGACAAAAGGAAGCCCGGCGGCCTTCAACGCCGCGGACGCGTCGGCGTCCGAGTGCTCGGGCCCGAGGTCCGCGCGCTTCATCTCATAGCGGGCGGGGCTTGAGCCCAGCGCGTGGGCGGCGTACAGCGCCGCGCCGAGCGCGCCCCCCGCGTCGCCGCCGGCGGGCTGTATCCAGATCGACTCGAACGGAGTCTCGCGCAGAAGGCGCGCGTTGGACACCGCGTTCAGGGCCACGCCGCCCGCGAGGCACAGGTTCGGCGAGCCGGTGCGGCGGTGCGCCTCGCGCGCCAGACCGAGCATCAGCTCCTCGCACACGAGCTGGACGCTGGCCGCGACGTCGCACAGGCGCTTGTCCCCGGCGGGGTCGCCCGTCCCGGGCGCGCGCGCCGGCCCGAACGCCTCCTCGAATCTTTTCGAGAAGGACCGGGCGGGGTCGCGATGAAACGCGAACCAGTCGAGGTCGAGGCGGAAGGAGCCGTCGGCGAAAGGCTCGATCATGCCGCGGACCTGGTCCGCGTAGCGCGGCGTACCATAGGGGGCGAGTCCCATCACCTTATACTCGCCCTCGTTGACCTCGAAGCCGAGATAGGCGGTGAAGGCCGAGTACAAAAGCCCGAGCGAGTGCGGGTACCGCAGCTCGACGTCGAGCGACAGGTCGAATGGGCCGCCGGGACCGGCCCGGCGGCCCCGGCCGATCGCCGCCGTCGCCCACTCGCCGACGCCGTCCACGGTCAAGGTCGCGGCGGCGTCGTAGGGAGAGCAGAGGAAGGCGCTGGCCGCGTGCGACAGGTGATGCTCGCAGTAGAGGATCCTGTCGGACGAGACCCCGAGCGCCGATTCGATCCGGGGGCCCACCCACAGGCGCTCGTCGATCCAGGCGCCCATCGCGCGCCGGAACAGGGCGCCCGAGGACGGGAAGGTCGACACCGCGCCGGCGAGTATGCGCGAGAGCTTGCGAAACGGCTTCTCGTAGAACACGACCGCGTCGAGGTCCTGCGCCTTCAGGCCGGCGCGGTCGAGGCAGAAGGCGATCGCGCGCGCGGGCAGGCGGCGGTCGTGCTTGAGGCGCGAGAAGCGCTCCTCCGGGGCCGCCGCGACGGGCACGCCGTCCACGACGAGCGCCGCCGCCGCGTCGTGATAGTCGAAGCTGAGGCCGAGGACCTTCACCCGGCTCCCTCGAGGCGCTTTTTCGGATCGCCGTTCTCGACCGGCGTCCACGCCGTCGCCGGCTTGCCCCGGACGCCGAGGAGGTCGACGCCGAGCAGGCGCAAGGTCAGCGCGACGGGGCCCAGGACGAGCCAGTAGACGACCGCGAGCAGGACCCCGCCGAGCGCCGCCGCGACGCGGACCGCGCCCGCGAGGAGACGGCGGACCGCGTCATCGAGCAGCCCGCGCAAAAAGGATTAGGCGGGCTCGCCGGTGAGGTCGTACTCCTCGGCGCCCGTGATCTTGATGTCGGCGAAGTCGCCGACGCGCAGGTAGTGCGCCGCGGCGGGAATCAGAACCTCGTTGTCCACCTCGGGCGAGTCCTGCTCGGTGCGCCCGATGAAGTGCTTGCCTTCCTTGCGGTCCACGAGGACCTTCACGACCTTGTCGATTCTCGCGGAATTGATCGCGAGCGAGATCGGCTGCTGAACGGCCATCACGGCCTCGGCGCGGCGCTTCTTCTCCTTCGCGGTCACGTCGTCGATCAGGGAATAGGCGTGGGTGTTCTCTTCGTGGGAGTACTGGAACACGCCGAGGCGGTCGAAGCGGGTCTTCTTCACCCACTCGAGCGTTTCCTCGTGATCCTCGAGCGTCTCGCCCGGGTAGCCCGCGATCAAGGTCGTGCGCAGCGCCACGCCGGGGACCTTCTCCCGGATCATCGCGACGAGCTCCTCGGTCTTCGCCTTGGTCGTGCCGCGGCGCATCGAGGTCAGCATGCGATCGGTGATGTGCTGCAAAGGCATGTCGAGGTATTTGCAGATATTATCGCGTTCCCGCATGACGTCCAGGACGTCCACCGGGAACCCCGCGGGGAAGGCGTAGTGGAGCCGTATCCAGCCTATGCCGGGGACGTCGGAAAGGGCTCGTAAGAGGTCCGCCAAACGTCGTTTGCCGTAAAGATCCAGACCGTAATACGTTGAGTCCTGAGCGATAAGTAAAAGCTCTCTCGTGCCCGCGGCCGCGAGGCGCTTCGCCTCATTTACCAGCTCCTCGATCGGCGTGGAGACGTGCTTGCCCCGCATCAGCGGTATCGCGCAGAACGAGCACGGCCGGTCGCAGCCCTCGGAGATCTTGAAGTACGCGTAATGGCGCGGCGTCGTGATCATGCGCTCGCCGACGAGCTCGTGCTTGTAGTCCGCGTTGAGCGCCTTCAGCAGGCGCGGAAGGTCGCGCGTGCCGAAGTAGGCGTCCACCTCGGGGATGTCCTTCTCGAGGTCTTCCTTGTAGCGTTCGGACAGGCAGCCCGTCACGAACAATTTGTCGATCTTGCCTTCCTTCTTGGCCGCCGCGTAGTCGAGAATCGTGTCGATGGACTCCTGCTTCGCGTTGTCGATGAAGCCGCAGGAGTTGATCACGACGATCGAGGCGTCGTCGCAGTCGGTCTCGTGCTCGACTTCGATCTTGTTGGCGCGCAGCTGTCCCATCAGCACCTCGGAATCGTAGAGATTCTTCGAGCAGCCGAGCGTGATGACCTGGACCTTGTTCTTCTTGAGGGTTTTCGTGCGCATCGGGAGGGAGGAGAGGCGATCCTTAACGATGATTATACCATTTCATCGACGGCGCGTGGGACCGGCGGGACCCGCGACGCCGCAACCATACAAAAAGACCATATGGCGCATACGCTTTCTCGCCTTGTCGCGCTCCGGAGCAGGTGTTATACTGAGACCGGGATGCCCCCCGCGATGACGAAAGCAATCGACTGGATCGAAGTCCCCTTCCGCGTGCTCAAGGAGCACGAGGGGCGGCGGCTCGACGCCTTCCTGGCCGAGCGCCTGGGCAAGAAATACTCCCGCATGGCCGTCCAGAAGCTCATCGACGACGGCCTCGTCTCCCGCGCCACCCGCCCGGTCAAGGCCTCGGCGCGCGTCGGCGAAGGCGAGACCGTCCTGATCCGCTACCCGCGCGTCGAGGAGCCCCCGGTCCCGCACGAGACCATGCCCATTCTCTTTCAGGATGAACGGATTGTGGTCATCTCCAAGCCCGGCGGCACGCTCAGCCACCCGACCGACAAGGTCCTATTCAACACGGTCACTTATCTCCTCTCCAAGCAATTGGGCAAAAAAGTGTATCTCGCCCACCGCCTCGACCGGGAAACGAGCGGCACCATGGTCCTGGCCCTCGACGTGGACGCAGCGCGCAGCCTCTACGAGCAGTTCTTTTCCCATAAGATCGAGAAGGAATATCTCGCGGTCGTGTTCGGCGCGGTCGCCTGGGCGCAAACCGTCGTGGACGCCCCCCTCGGCTCCGAGGGCAAGGCCATTCGAGTCCGGCGCGCCGTCGGCGGCGCCGACGGCCAGAGCGCGGTCACCGAGTTCCGCCGCCTGGCGACGGACGGGCGCCTCTCGCTCGTCTCGGCGCGGCCGCGCACCGGGCGCCTGCACCAGATCCGCGCGCACCTCGCCCACATCGGCCATCCGCTCGTCGGCGACAAGCTGTACTGCGGCGACGGCGAGGTGTACATGAAGGCCGTGCGCAAGGAGGTATCCCGCGCCGATCTCGACGCGCTCGGCGCCGACCGCCAGCTCCTGCACGCCTGGCGGCTGTCGTTCAAGCATCCCGGCGACGGCCGCCCGCTCTCGTTCGAGGCTCCGATCCCCGGCGACTTCCCCCTGAGGCCCTCATGAAGGCCCCCCACCGAGCCTACGACCCGCTGATCAAGGACGGCGTCGCCTTCGTCCAGTTCGCCTACGACGTCGGCCTCGCCATCGGCCTCGACGCCGCCGAGAAAACCGTCACCGACATGGCCGAGCGCGCTCCCATCCGCCACCAGCGCCGCGCGCCGAAGTACTTCGAATTCCATCCCTACCCCCTGCGCGTGACGCAGACGAGCGCGGTCCAGACGATCGGGGACTGGCGGACCCTGCCGAGCGTCGAAACCGTGGTCTTCGACTTCGGCGCGATCAGCGTGACCTACCAGATCCCCCTCTCCGGGGCTTTTTCCTCGCTCGCGCGCCTCTCCGAGCTGCTCTACGACAACGAGACCTTGCTCAAGGACAGCCGGCGCCTCGTCGAAGAGCTCATCAAAACGATACACCCCTCCGTGAACCGCCCGCAGATCTCCGAGTTCTACGAGGATTACGTCCTATTCCAGATCCGCGCGTTCGACGACCACGGCGCGCACGCGCGCCTCCTCGCGGAGGCCCCGACGATGGTCGCGCAGGTCCTGCGCGCCGACGTGGACCTGAGAAGCGAGCAGGAGGTGCAGGACGCGCTCTCCGTCCAGGTCTCCTACGGCTCCGACGACCTCACGCTCGTGGACTGGGTCGCCGCGATCGTCTTCGCCACGGCGGCCGACGACACGCGCGCGGTCCTCGAGTTCGCGACGGTCCAGCTCCTCGAGCTGCGCCACCTCGACCACCAGCTCGACAGCGCGCTCGAGCGCTACTACGACGCGCTGACGCGCGGCCCGAAGGGGCCCGTCAGCCTGTTCACGAAGGCCGACGACGAGCTCCGCGAGATCGGCCAGCTCCAGGTCGAGAGCGCCGTCCTCTTCGAGAACATCAACAACGCGATCAAGCTCCTCGGCGACCAGTACCTCGCGCGCCTCTACCAGCAGGCCGCGCGCCGCTACCACCTGGCCGCGTGGGACACGAGCATCCAGCGCAAGCTCAAGACCCTCGAGAGCATCTACGACAAGATGGAGTCGTCGCTCTCGTCCGCGCGCCTCGAATTCCTCGAATGGATCGTCATCATATTGATCGCCCTCGAGATCGTCATGCCCTTCTTTCAAGGGAAGCACTGACCCCGAAGCGCTATAATCAGGGCCACATGGCGATCAAGGCCGTCTTCTTCGACATCGGCAACGTGCTCCTGCGCTTTTCCAACAAGCGCATACTGCGAAAGTTCGCGTGGGCCGTCGGCCGCCACCCGGTCAAGGTCGCGCGCCATATCTGGAAGGGCCGCCTCGTCGACCGCATCGAGCGGGGCGAGGTCAGCGGCGAGGAAATCCACGGCCTGTTCGTCAGCGAATTCGGCTACACGGGCGACTTCGTCAAGTTCAAGACCCTGTGGTGCGACCATTTCACGCTCGACCGGGGCTCCTTCGCGATCCTGAAGAATCTCGCGGGGCGGATGCCGACCTATCTGCTCTCGAACACGAACGCTTTGCACATCGAGCACATCAACGCCCGCTACGCGTTCCCGCAGCTCGTCAAGGGCGCGATCCTCTCCCACGAACTGCGCCTGCGCAAGCCGCAGCGCGAGATATACGAGGCCGCCCTCAAGATGTCGGGCACCGCTCCGGACGAGACCGTCTTCATCGACGATCTCGAGGAGAACTGCGCGGGCGCCCGCAAGGCCGGCCTGCACGCGATCCGCTACCGCGGCGCGAAGGATTTGAAGAAGCGCCTCGCGGCCCTGGGAGTATGAAAAAGCTCGCGCTTTTCGCCGCGCTCGCGCTCGCCGCCTGCGGAAACGCCGGCGGACGCGGAGCCTACGACGCCTCCCGCGACGCCGCGGCCGACATCAAAAACGCGCTCGCCTCGGCCAAGGCGTCGCACAAGCGCGTGCTGATCGAGGCCGGCGGGAACTGGTGCTCGTGGTGCAGGATCATGGACCGCTATTTCGAGGAGCACGCCGGGCTGGCCGCCTTGCGCGACAAGAACTTCGTGACCGTGCGCGTGAATGTCGAGTCCGGCGGGCCCCTGCCGGGCGCGCTCAAGGCCTATCCCGCTCCCGCGGGATTCCCGCACATCTACATCCTCGACGAGAACGGCTCGCTGATCCAGTCGCAGAACACGGGAGAACTCGAGTCGGGCCAGAGCTACGATCTCGAGAAATTCACCTTCTTCCTGAACGCCTTCGCGCCGCCGAAGACTTAGGCGAGCACGACCCGGCTGTTTCCGGAAACAGTTCGGCTCGCATCGGTGCGAGCCGTTCAGGTCGGCAGGACTTCTTTCTTTCGGCCCTTCAATAAATCAAGTTTGGAGAGTTCGCCCGCCATCATCGCCGCGACGATGAGCCCGCCGCCGGCCGCGCGCGCGGGCACGAAGGCCTCGCCGCCGAGCGTCCAGGCGAAGAGCGCCCCGAACACGGGCTCGAGCGAGAAGATCAGGCTGACTTTTATGGGCAAGGTGACCTTCTGGGCCCGCATCTGGATGAAGAACGCGGACAGGGTCGGGACCACGGCGAGAAAAGCGATCGTGCCGGCGGCCTTGTCGCCCGCCACCGCCAGAGAACGGCCCGAGACCAGGCAGTACAGAAGCGCCATCAAACCCGTCATCCAGAATTGGTGAAAGGCGAGGACGACCGCGTCGGCGTCGGCGCGGACGTATTTGTCCGTGGCGAGCAGGTGGCCGGCGTAGGTGGCCGCCGCGACGAGGGTGATGACGTCCCCGAAATTGACCGACGAGATTCCCCCGGTCAGCATCCACAGCCCCAACAGAGCGAGAACGGACGACACCCATTGAACGACGGTCGGGGACTTGCGGAAGAAAAACAACAGGAATATCGGGACGAAGATCACGAACAAACCGGTGATGAACCCCGAATTCGACGCAGACGTGTACCCAAGGCCTATGGTCTGCGTCGTATACAGCAGAAATAATAAAACGGCGAGGATCAGGGACTCCTTCAAATGACGGCCGCGCGAGGGGCGGACGAGCGCCCACGGAGCAAGCAATAACGCCGAAAGTAAAAACCTATGAGCGACCATCGCCACGGGATCGACGCCCGCGAGAGCGTCCTTGACCATATAGAAGGTCGCGCCCCAGACGGCGGCGCAATAGACGAGGCCGAAATCAGCCCAGGCTGGGGACACGGGAGCCGCGCGCGGGCGTGTTCTTCGCGCAGTAGACGAGGTTGACGAACGTCATCGCGCGCGTCATCGCGCCGATGCGGTTGTCGGGCGCGGTCAGGAAGGACGCGACTCCCTCGAGAGCCTTCGCGTCGACGTTGCCCTGGTAGGAGACGTCCACGACCGCGGCCCCCTTCCTGACCCACGACGGGTCGAGCTTGAACGACGGATCGGGCACGGCGGTGATCAGGAGGTCGGCGCGGCGGACCTGCTCCTCGAGGAGCGCGCGCGGCGTCTTGTCGTAGCACTTCACGACCGTCGCGCCCAGGTTCTCGAGCATCAGCCCGAGGGGCTTGCCCACGCGCATCGAGTTGTTGATCACGACGGCGAAGGATCCCTCGATCGGAATCTCGGGGTAGGCCTGCAGGACCTTCACGACGGCCTTGGCGGTCGCGGGCACCACGCACTTGATGCCGCGCGCCTCGTCGAGGAAGCGCTTGAACTTGATCAGGTAGCCGAGGTTCGTCGAGTTGAGGCCCTCGACGTCCTTCGCCGGCGAAACGAGGTCCATCACGTCCTCGTCCTTGAGCGCGCAGTGAAGCGGGTACAGGAGCATCAGCCCCGAGGCCGTGCGGTCGGCGTTGAGCCGGCGCACGAGCGTCAGCAGGGACTCCTCGTCCTCGGCCTCGTGGCCGTCGACGGGGATGCCCAGGCGCGCGGCGTCGCGCAGCATCAGGTCGCGGTACTGAAGGGAGGCCGGGTTCTGCTTCGGACGGAACAGCACCGTCGCGAGATGGGGCTTCTTGCGCATCGCGGCGACTTCGCGCGCGACCCAGTCGAAGTAGCGGGCGGCGGTGCCGCGGCAGTCGAGGAAGCGTGTCATCGCGGGCTTATACTATCATTACGCGTAAGCCATGGCCAAACGAGAGAGATTGGACGTATTGCTCGTCGAACGGGGCGTATTTGAGTCCCGGACCAAAGCCCAAGCGGCCATCATGGCCGGCTTGGTTTTGGTGAATGGTAAAAACGCCGGCAAAGCCGGCGAACTGATCGCCGAAGGCGCCGTTCTCTCTCTGAAGGCCGATCCCTGCCCCTACGTGTCGCGCGGGGGGCTCAAGCTCAAGGCCGCCCTCGACGAATT
>JAQTNG010000108.1:0-2038 GCA_028714015.1 Elusimicrobiota bacterium
GCCTTTCGTTCGTTGTCGGCCTGCGTTGGGGGGTGCTCGGCGTCACCGTGGCCTATGTGGCCAGCGACTATGTCCTGTTCTACCCGTCGTGGGCGATCCCGGGGAAGCTCATCGGCATGCGCGTCGGCGAGATCGTGGGCAATGTCGCGAAAATCTTCTTCTGCGCCGCGGTGATGGCCGCCGCCGTCTGGCTGCTGGGGCAGTTCCTGCCGCCGCTATGGCCGTCCTGGGCGCTGCTCGGGGCGCAGGTGGCGTCCGGCGTGATCATCTATCTCGGCCTGATCCATTTTTTTCAAGTGGAGGCTTATCTGGAGCTCCGGGCGCTGGCGGCGGAGCAGCTGCGATTGTGTCCCTACGCGCCGGCGAGGCTGGCGTCTTGAGACGCGCCGCGCCGCCGTCGGCGAGGCCGCGGAAAAGGGCGATCCACTACACGGCCCAGTCGTTCCTGCCGTTCGCCGAAAACTGGATTCATTCGCAGATTAAAAATCTGGCGAGCTGGGACCCCATCGTGTATTGCGCTCGGCGCGAGAACGCCGAGCTGTTCCCGGTCGGACGCATCCGGGAGTTCGATTTCTCCAAGCGGAGCCTGTCGTCTTTCGTCAATCGCGCCGGCTTCCGTCTGACCGGCGTCGCGCCGGCGATGGCCGCCGCGATGGCGCAGGACGAACCGAGCCTCATCCATGCCCATTTCGGGCCGAGCGGCTGGGCCGCGCTCGGCCTGAAGCGGCGCTTCTCCATCCCTCTCGTCACGACGTTTTACGGCTACGACCTGACTCAATTGCCCCGGCAGAACCCCGTTTGGCGGGAGCGCTACCGCCGCCTGTTCGAGGCCGGAGACCTGTTCCTCGTCGAAGGCCGCCACATGCGCCGCCGGCTGGTCGACCTCGGCTGCCCCGCGGAGAAGGCCGTCGTCCAGCACCTCGGAGTCGATCTCGCCGCCATCCCCCATCGTCCTCGGGAGCTGGACGGCTCGGGCGAGGTCAAGATCCTCGTCGCCGCGACCTTCACGGAGAAGAAGGGGATCCCCGACGCGGTCGAGGCCGTCGGCCGGCTCAAGCTCAGGCGGCCGAGCCGGACGATCAGCCTGACCATCATAGGCGACGCGCGCGGATTTCCCGCCGACGCGGAGGAGAAAAAGAAGATCCTGGAGGCGATCGCGCGCGTAGGTCCCGGGGTCCGCGTGCGCCTGCAGGGGTTCCGGACGCCGGCCGAGCTGCGCCGGGAGCTTTACGAGCATCATCTGTTCCTGGCTCCCAGCGTCACCGCGCGAGACGGAAACACCGAGGGCGGGGCGCCGGTGGCGATCATCGAGGCCTCGGCGTCCGGGATGCCGGTCGTCGCCACGACGCATTGCGACATCCCCGAGGTCGTCGTCGACGGCGCCAGCGGATTCCTCGCGCCCGAGCGCGACCCGGCCGCGCTGGCCGAGAAGCTGCTGTTCGTCCTGGACAACGCGCCGCGGTGGCCTGAGTTCGGCCGCGCCGGACGCAGGCACATCGAGGACGAATACGACGCCGCCAAGCTCGGTCCGCGCCTGGAGGAGGCTTATGACGAGATCAGCTGATTTGAAAATGGAGACGAAAACGCCCAAGGTCAGCGTGGTCATTCCGCTGTACAACAAGGGGCCTCATATCGCCCGCGCCCTCGATTCCGTGCTGGCCCAGAGCGTGCGGGATTTCGAGATCGTCGTCGTCGACGACGCCTCCACCGACGGCGGCGCCGAGATCGTCCGGCGGCACCACGATCGGCGCATCCGCCTCGTCGGCCGGGATAAGCCGGGCCCCGGGGGCCATGCGGCCCGCAACGCCGGCATCAAGGCCGCCGCCGCGCCGCTGATCGCCTTCCTCGACGCCGACGACACCTGGGAGCCTCAGTACCTGGAGACCATCCTGAGGATGCGCAAGGCGTACCCGCAGGCGGGAGCGTACGCGACCGCCTACCGCATCTATGACCGGGGCGGGCGCGTCGAGAACAGGCGCTACCACGGCGTGCCGGAGCCGCCGTGGGAAGGCATCGTCCCGGACTACTTCTCCTCCGT
>JAQTNG010000108.1:2048-6814 GCA_028714015.1 Elusimicrobiota bacterium
GCTAGGCCGGCGGAACCTGGTTTCGCGACGGCGGCAACGGCATCTGCGACACCGTCGAGACGCCCGTGGATCCGGGGATACTGCAGGCGATCCGCCGCGCGATTTCGAGCCTGCCTGCCGGGCACGCTCTCGCGGAGAAGCTCCGCGGCCACCACGACGCGCTCGCCGCGAGGTTCGCGAAGGAATGCCTGATCGAGGAGAGGCCGAAGGCCGCGAGGCGCCTCCTGGACCGCTCCATCGCGAAGCGCGACGCCGGGCTCTATTTCCTCACCTTCCTTCCCGGCCGGGTCCTCGGCGTCCTGATCGCGGCCAGGCGCCGGCTGCTGGGGCTGTCATGACGGCCTCGAGCCGGCCGCGCGCCGTCGTCTCCTCGGAGGAGCCCACCGTCGCCCTGCGGGCGGTGCAGGCGGCCTATTATGCTTTCGTGCTTTTCATACCCGTCGAAACCATAATCACGTTCAACAACCAGGGCGAATCGGGGATGACCCTCTCCCGGCTGCTCGGATTCTTGCTGTTCGGGCTCGCGCTGATCGATCGGCGTCATTGCTTCCGGACAATTCCGGCCTCGTTCTGGATGGTCGCCTGGTATCTGGCCGTTTACGCGTTGTCCCAGCTCTGGGTGCCGCGAGCTCTCGACGCGGCTTTCCTCGAAAATCAACTGACCTTGATCCAAATGGCCGCCTTGTTCCTGATTTCCGCGAACCTCTTCGAGGACGCCAAATTCCGTGAATCATTGCTGCGCTTTTACGGGTGGTGGTCCAGCCTTGTCGCCGGCGGCATACTGCTGGGAATATTCGGAGGCCAGGTCCTCTTGCTCGAGGGGCGCAGCGCCATTCAAGGGCAAGATCCCAACGTGACGGCGGGGTTCTTCGCTTTGGGCGCCGTGTGCCTCGCGGGCGACCCCCGCCTGTTCGAGCCGGGAAGATTCACGGCGCGCTTCATCGCGTCGCTTCTTCCGATAGGCGTCTTGATCCTGGCGATACTCGAGACGGGTTCGCGCGGCGGGATGCTGGTCTTCGCCGTGGGCATACTGGCGCTTGCCGCCGGCGGAGGGAAGACGGCCCGAATAAGGCGGCTGTTGATCGTCGCCGCGGTCATCGGGGCGCTCGTCTACATGATCTTCAATCAATTCCAAAGCGGCACGCTGACCGCCGCCAGGCTGGACCAAGCCTGGAACGGGGGCGACACCGCGGGACGCACGAAAATCTGGAGCACGGCTTGGGAGATGTTCCTGGAAAGACCGCTCCTCGGTTATGGCGGCGTCAATAACTTCTACGTGCTGGGGGTTCACATGAATTTCCCATTCCGGGACACGCACAACCTTCTGCTCGCGGTCTTGACCGAGGTCGGGCTCGTCGGCGCCGTTCCGTTCATCGCCGCCCTCTTTCACGCCCTGTGGAGGACCTGGCGTTACGGCGGACGGACCGGGGACGCGCTGCCGTTCGCCCTCATGGCCGCGGTCGTCGCGATCAACGTCCCGCTCACGGGCTACCATCAGAAGATCTTCTGGATCGCTTTCGCCGCGGCCGTCGCGTGCGGCTCGGAGCGCTCCGCCGCCGCAAGGACAGACATTCGGGAATTGATGCAGGCGGACCAGGCGGCGGCCGGCATATGAAAGCTTCGGGGCCGCCGGCGTTCCCCGCGGAGCCTCATGCTGCTTGATAATGCCAGGACCGCGATCGGCGCGAACCTTTGGTATCTGCTCGGTTACATCATTCACAGCCTGCGCGGGGTCAAGCTCGGGCCCGGCGTCAGGGTGAATCCGAGGGCCAGGGTCGCAAAAGGGTGCTCTCTCACGGGAACCGTCGTCGGCAGGAACGTCAGCATCGACGCGGGCTCCGAGATCAACGGCGGAACGATCCAGAGCGCGACGATCGGCCGGTACTGCTCGATCGCGCAGGGCGTTTTGATCGGGCCGACCGAGCATGACTATACGCAGTTCGCCACTTCAAACCGGCTGGTCGGGCCCACTCCCCAGCCGGCCGCGCCCGTGATCGAGGATGATGTCTGGATCGGCGCCAATGCGGTCATCCTCCGGGGAGTCCGAATTTCGAAGGGAGCGGTGGTCGCCGCCGGCGCGATCGTCACCCGAGACGTCCCGCCCTACACCATCGTGGCCGGAACTCCCGCCAAGGCGATCAAGAAACGATTCCCGACCGAGGCGGCGGAAGCCGAAGCGGTGAGGAAGTTCCTCATTTCAGCCGCCCGCGCCCGTGCCTTCCCGGGATCTTCGGCTCAACGGGAGGCCGCCATATGAAAGTCGTGATGGTAACGGCCATCCCCGACGAGCGGCGGCGCATCGCGGGGGGCGTCGCGAGCGTGGCGAAGTATCTAATGGATGAATTCGCGAAGATTCCCGACATCAGCCTGACGGTGGTGGTCCCGCAGGGGACAAAAGAGAAGGAGACCACATACGAAAAAAGCGGCGGCGTTTCGGTTTTCAAGCTTCCGCGCAGGGGGTTTTGGAAGTTCCTGCCGGGCACCGTTTACGACATCTTCGCCGGCAGGCTGCAGGTCAAGAGGTTCATAAAACAAATCGAGCCCGATATCGTGCACTTTCAGGACGCCGCCTTTCTGGCGGCGGACTGCGAGCGGCGCAGCGTGCTGACCGTGCACGGCCTCTCGGAAAAAGACGCGGCCTGGGACGCGCGCTGGGGCGCATTCCGGTGGCTGAAATGCCTGATCTTGAAGCTGACGGAAGATTATGGACGCCGCAGGACTCCGCACATCATTTTGATAAGCGACTGCGTGATCAGCGCGCTGCCGGAAAACAAGAGGCGAAAAACCTGGCGCATCGACAATCCGATCGCGGATTCCTACTTCGATATCGATTGGGAGCCGGAGTCCGGGCGCTTATTCTGCTGCAGCAGGCTCACGCCGCTCAAGAACATCACCGGGATGATCGAAGCGTTCGGCCGCGTGCTTCAACGAGCGCCTCACTGCCGCCTGCGAATCGCCGGAACCGGGGAGCCGGGCTATCTGAACGACTGCAGGAAACAGGCGGCGACGGCCGGGCTTCAGTCCCGCGTGGAATTTCTGGGCAATCTGAGCGTGAGCGAGGTGCAGCGCGAGCTGTCCAAGGCGAATTGCTTCGCGATGCCCTCCTTTCGGGAAGTCGCGCCGCTCTCGATCGCCGAGGCGATGGCCGCGGGAGTCCCCGTCGTCGCCGCCGCGGTGGGCGGCATCCCCGATATGGTCGAACATGGGCGCACCGGGTTATTAGTCGACCCGCATGACGCCCGGGACATCGGCGACGCGATAGGACGGATCATCTCCGACGAACGGCTGGCGCGGTCGATGGGGCGGCGGGCCAGGAGAATCGCCCGGGACCGATATATGGCGTCCGTCGTCGCCGAAAAGACGGTGAACGCGTATCGCGAAATAATCGGCGAGCGCCACTCTTAAAAAAACGGAGAACTGCGCATGCGGATCTGCTTCATTTCGGCCGGCAACTTCGCCCACACGGGCTCTTATCTCGATCATTTCCACGCGGCCGGACATGAGGTGCATTTCGTCGCGTTGTCGCCGAGCCCGCCGCGCTGCGTTCCGACGTACGATCTCGGGCTCGGCGGAGCGTACTCCTCGGGCCGCGGGAAATGGAAATATCCGCTCAGCATGCTTCGCGCGCGCCGGCTGCTGGGACGCTTGAAGCCGGACATCGTTCACACTCATTTCGCGACGAGCGGCGGGCTCGCGGGGCTGGTGTGCGGCTTCAATCCCACGGTCGTCACCGCCCACGGGACCGATTTGACGGCGGGGATGAAATCCTGCGTCTGGAGGCCTTTGCTCAAAGCCGTCTTCGAGCACGCGGCATGCGTCAACACCGTCAGCTCGGACCTGACGCGGATGGCGATGAGCCTCGGCATCGACCGCCGCAAGGTCGTCGAGCTGACTCCCGGCGTCGACACGTCGCGATTCCAATCGGCCGGCCGGCGGGCGTTCCGCGGCGACGAAGCCTTGCGGCTGGTCTGCACGAGGCGCCTCGAGCCCCTCTTCGACCATCGCACGATCGTGGAGGCGCTGGCGATCTTAAGGGCGAAGGGCGTCGAATTCAAAATGACGTTCGCCGGGGAGGGCAGCCTGCGCGGCGAGCTCGAGGCCTTGGTCAAGCGCCGCGGGCTCGGCGATGCGGCGACCTTTCTTGGAGCGGTCGCCGGGGACGCGATGCCCGCGGTGCTGCGCGAGCACGACGTCTATCTTTCCTCGTCGCGCGCGGACGGGGCGAGCCTCTCGCTGCTCGAGGCGATGTCCGCGGGCCTATTCCCGGTCGTATCCCGCATCCCGGCCAACGAGGCTTGGTTGGAGCATGGAGTCGGCGGTTTCCTCCACGGGGTCGGCGACCCGGAGGACCTGGCCGCCCGCGTCCTGGAACTGACGCGCCGCCCCTCGCTCGCCGCGTCGGCGGCCGGGCATAATCGCGGCAAGGTCATCGCGTCGGGCGACCGCGCGACGAACATGGGGCGGCTCGAGAAGGTCTATGAAGGGCTCCTGGCCCGGCGGTCCGGCCGAGCATGATCCGCGCGATCGGCTCGACGGCGATGGCGCTGGCCGCGCGCTTCAGGAGCGGCGGAGTGATCGTCAACGAGCACACTCTGAGCCGGGAGCAAACCCGAGCGCACGTCGACGCCCTGGCCCGATGGTTCGATTTCATTCATTTGGACGACCTCCCGGTTCGGCTCGGCCGCCGGCAACGGAGACCTTTCTGCCTGCTGACCTTCGACGACGGCAAGCGCAGCAACGCGACCGTGACCGCTCCCGAGCTGAAG
>JAQTNG010000108.1:6824-10470 GCA_028714015.1 Elusimicrobiota bacterium
GGAGTCCCGGCCTGTTTCTTCGTGGTGACGGGGTTCCTGGGCGGGGAGAAGCCTCTCTGGTTCAATCTTTATTCCCTTCTGCAGAAAAAGCTCGGGACGATGCCGCCGGGATTGAGCCCGCATCTGGTGAAGCATCTGCCTCACGAATTATTGACGGAGAGGATCGAACGCGCCTGCCGGCGGCACGGCGTCGGCGCGGATCTCGACGACGACGACGTCGCTCCGATGACGTGGGACCATGTGAGGGCGCTCCATGCGGGGGGGTTCAGCATCGGGGCGCATGGCGTCACGCACGCCATCATGACGCGTGAAACCAGAAGCGACGCGTTCGAGAACATCGCCGGAAGCATAGCGCGGGTGAGCGCGGAGACGGGCGCGCAATGCGAGAGCTTCGCGTTTCCCAATGGGAACTACACAGAGGAACTCGCGAAATATGCGATCCAGTGCGGGGTTCGAACGGTGATGACGACCGAGCCCACGTGGGCGGACGGGCGATTCCCGCTTTGGCGTCTGCCGCGCGTGCAGCTGTTCGGCGTGCAGGACCGGGGCACGGTGGAACTGAAAATCGCCGTCAGCGCGACCGGACGCATCCTCATGAATCCGGATGGGACCGGCAAGGTCTACCGCGAGATCAATCGCCTCGGCCGCGCGCGCGGCCATAACAATATTCGATAAAAATGTTGCCTCGCGGCAATACCTCCCGGCGCTCCGCCCCGGTATGATTCCATCCATGACCACCCCGACCCCGGCGGAGACGGCGGCGGAACCATTCGTGGCGGTGGTGATTCCCTGCCGCAACGAGGCCCCGTTCATCCGCCCGGTCATCGACTCGCTCCTCTTGAGCTCGCATCCTCGCGACAGGCTCGAGGTCATCATCGTCGACGGCATGAGCACGGACGGAACGAGGGCCATCGTCGCGGAGGCGGCGCGAGAGCACGCGTTTATCCGGGTCCTCGATAATCCTCATTTAATCACGCCCGTGGCCATGAACCTCGGCATCAAGTCGGCGCGCGGGGAGATCATCGTGCGCCTGGACGCGCATGCCGAGTACCCCCGCGATTACATCCCTCGCTGCGTCCGCTTGCTCCGGTCGTCGCCGAAAATAGGCAACGCCGGCGGGCGCATCGTGCCCCTGCCCAACGGCGCGAGCCCGTGGGCCCGCGCCGTTTCGTTCGTCACGGCGCATCGTTTCGGCGTGGGCGGCGCGTCATTTAGAACCGGCTCGCGCGCCGGAGCCGTGGATACGGTGCCGTACGGCACATTCTCACGGGCGGTGCTCAGCGAGGTGGGCATGTACGACGAGAGGCTCACCCGCAACCAGGACCATGAGCTCAACGCGCGAATACGAAAGGCGGGCTACATGATCGCCTTCGATCCGAGCATCCATATTCACTACCGGAATCAGCCGAGCCTCAAGGGCCTCGTCCGGCAGGCGTTCTTCACCAGCATGTGGAACGTCTATACGCTGCGCCTTCATCCTTATACGTGGAAGTGGCGGCGCTTCGTTCCCGTGTGCTTCGTCGTTTACCTTGCGGTCCTGGCCGCTGCCGCGTCCGCGCGCGCGCCCGGGGCGGGGGTCGCGGCCCTGCCGCTGGGCCTTTATGCGGTCCTCGTCGCGATATTCTCTCTCGGGAGCGGCGAGGCGGCGGGCGGCGGGTTTCGAGTCGCGACGACCTTCGTCTCTTATCACCTTTGCTACGGCGCCGGGTCCCTCTTTGGAGCCGCCAATGTGGTGACCGGGCGCTGGCGGGGTTATCTGGGCCGCCCCTTGAGCAAGTGACGAGGGTTCCATGACGGACCTCGGTGATCGAAGCGCCTTCCCGCGGCCCGCGCCGCGGCGGACGGCGGGCCCGCAAGCGCGCAAGACGCTGGTGTCGCTGATATACCACGACATCCAAGCGGCGCGTCATCGCTATTCCTTCACCATCGAGGAATTCCGGGAGCACCTTGCCGCGATCAAAGAGGCGGTCGGCGGCGCGCCGGCGGTTCCGGGCGGGGGGCCCGACCTGTCCGGCTTCGCCCTGACTTTCGACGATGGGCACGTCGGCTGGCTTCAAGCGGCGGAAGCGCTCCAAGAGCTTCAATGGAAAGCCTTTTTCTTCGTCATCACGAGCGCCGTCGGCAAGGCGGGGGCGTTGAGCCGCTCCGATGTCAGAAGGCTCGCTTCGATGGGGCATGTGTTCGGCACGCACACCGTCGACCACCCGTACCTTTTCTCCGCCAGGGACTACGCCTTCATCCTGGACCAATGGTCCCGGAGCAAGGCCGACCTGGAAGACGCCTTGGGGCGGAAGGTGACGAGCGGCGCGGTGCCCGGCGGGTTCTATAACTCCAAGGTCGGACGCGCGGCGGACGCGGCGGGCTTGAAATATCTCTTCACCTCCGAACCCGTCGTGACGAACTGGGACGTCGGCGGATGCCGGATTTATGGCCGCTTCTCCCTCACCAACGGAATGAGCAGCCGCAAGGTCGCCCGCATCGCCGCCGGGGCGCGGTTCGAGCACGCGCGTCAGTATCTCGGGTGGAATCTGAAGAAGGCCGCCAAATCCGTCATGATGGGGCCTTATCAGGCGCTGCGAAAGCGCCTCTATCCTTCCTGACGAACCGGCGCCGCGCGAGCCGAACCGCCGCAGGCGCCCGCGCGACCGGCGACCGCTCCCGCCGGCGGCCGCGTGATATGGAGGGAATGTGATGCTTTTATGGGTTCCCGCGGAGGGCGGCATCACGAGAAATTCCCAAAATCAATACCCGCCGTCTCTGCCCTATTATCGGAGCCGGGGCTACAATCGCTGCCAATGGGCTACAAGCTGGAGAAGATGATGGGGGCAAGCAAATCGGTGGAATTGCTTGCGTTGGTCATTAGCTGGCTTTTCGTCAGCCTCTTTCTTTTTTCCTCGGTGGTGACGACGCCCCGGACGTACGTCGCCTGGATCGCGCTCGCCAGCGGGATTTCGCTGATTTCGCTCGACTGGATCGGGTTCTTCGAGGTTCATGTCCCGAAGCCGAAGCTATGCGGCTTGGTTTGCCTGCTTCTGGCGCTTCCGTTTTCGGCCTTCTTCGCCAAGTGGGTCCTGATGGCGGCCTCCCTGGAGCCCCGTATCGGCAATTCGGAGGCGCTCTGCGCCGCGCTGCTCGCGGCGGCGGTCTTCGGATCGGCGCAGATGCTCATCTTCAGGGTCCATCGCGCGATGGGCGCGCAATGGACCCTCTTGACGCGCCTGCATCCCGACGACTCGAGGGCGCTCCACGCCCAGCTGGAGGTGGCCGAGACGTCGGGGTTGATCCGGGTCCAGCCGCTGGAAGCCGCTTACGCCAACGGGAACGGGAGGGGAGGCCGGGAAGCTCTGGTCATCTCCCGGCGGTCGGTCCATGATCTCCAGGATTGTTCGGAATTGATTTCGGCCCATCTGGGCGGCCAGAACATCGTCGATTTCCGCCAACTGCTCAAGGAGCTTCAGGGCCGCGTCGACCTCAATAATGCCGACGGCTGGACTTTCCTTCTGACGTCGACGCCGCAGATCTTCCACATCCGCTTGTACTTTTACCTTAAGACGGTGGTGGAGCCCCTTCTCGCGCTGGCGCTCGGCGTGCTTCTCCTGCCGTTCCTGCTCGTCATGGCCATCGCGGTGCTTTGGACCAGCGGCTG
>JAQTNG010000109.1 GCA_028714015.1 Elusimicrobiota bacterium
AGGTAGCCCGCCTGGGCGATCGAGGAGTAGGCGAGCAGGCGCTTGGTGTCGGTCTGGAACAGGGCGGTGAAGTTCCCGATCGTCATCGTCAGCGCGGCCATGACCCCGAACAGCAAGGTCAGGTCGTAGGCCTGCAGCGGGAAGATCGCGCCGAACACGCGGGCCAGCGCCGCGAACGTCGCGAGCTTGGGCGCGACGGACAGGAAGGTCGCCACGGGAGTCGGCGCGCCCTCGTAGGCGTCGGGCACCCAGAAGTGCATCGGGGCGATCGACGCCTTGAAGCAGAAGCCGAGCAATATCAAGACGAGGGAGAGGATCAGCATCGGCCCGGGGGTCGCCGCGGCCTGGGCGAGATGGGTCGTGCCGGTCGCGCCGTAGTACAGCGAGATGCCGTAGACCATGATGGCCGAGGAGAAGGCGCCGAAGAGGAAGTACTTCATCGAGCCTTCGTTGGACTTGGGGTTCTGACGCTCGAAGCCCGCCAGGATGAACGAGGAGATCGAGACGAGCTCGAGCGCCACGAAGATCAAGATCAGGTCGGTCCCGGACAAGAGGTACATGAGCCCCGCCGTCGAGAACAGCATCAGCGCCGAGAACGTGCCGGCGTGGCGCTCGGGGAGGGCCTTGTAGTCGAGGGCGAGCAGGAGGCACAGCACGCAGGTGAGCAGGGTCGTCAGCTTGAAGAACTGGCTGAACGGATCGACGGCCCACAGCGAGCCGGTTCCGTGCGTCGACGCGTCGCCCAGAGAGAACGCCACCCAGGCGAGCACGCACGCCGCCGATATCCACGCGAGATGGTACAGGGCCCGCGACCTCTTGGGCGGCAGGATCAGGTCGGCCAGCGCGATGGCGAGCGCCAGCGCCGCGAGAACCGACTCCGGGAGCAGCAGACGGAGATTGTTCATGTCACTTCCCCAGCATGTGCTCGAGCGTCTTGTTCATCAGGTCGAGGGGCAGCTTCGGGTACACGCCGAAGAGCACCGTGAGGACCGCGAGCGGGACGATCGAAATGAGCTCGCGCGCCGACATGTCCTCGAGGCCGGCCCACTTCTCGTTGAACTTGCCGAGGAACACCTTCTGCATCATGCGCAGGAAGAAGGCGGCCGTCGCGATGATGCCGAGCACCGAGATCGTCGCGGCGAACTTCCAGGTCTGGAACGCGCCCAGGAAGCACAGGAACTCGCCGATGAAGCCGGCGAGGCCGGGCAGGCCCAGCGAGGCGAAGCAGGTCAGGGACATCAGGCCCGCGTAGACGGGGAGCTTGACCGCGAGGCCGCCGAACGCCGAGATCTCTCTCGTATGCGCGCGGTCGTAGATCACGCCGACGAGCAGGAACAAAGCGCCCGTGATGATGCCGTGCGTCAGCATCTGGAACACCGCGCCGGTGAATCCCGCCGTGGTCATCCCGGCGATGCCGAGCAGGCAGTAGCCCATGTGGTTGACCGACGAGTAGGCGACCATCTTTTTCAAGTCGGTCTGCGCCATGGCGCACAGCGCGCCGTAGACGATGTTGATGACCGCGATCACGACGAGGGCCGGCAGGAACCACTGGAAGCCCAGCGGCGCGAGCGAGAAGGAGATGCGCATGAGCCCGTACACGCCCATCTTCAGCATGACCGCCGCCAGGATGACGGAGATCGCGGTCGGGGCCTCGACGTGGGCCAGGGGCAGCCAGGTGTGGAACGGGAAGGCGGGAATCTTGATCGCCATGCCGAAGTACAGGCCGAGGAACACGAGAATCTGGAAATGGCGGTCCCAGCCCCCGGTCATCTTGGCGAGCTCGAGCATGTCGAACGTGTGCGGGGCGGGGCTGGCGAAGTACAGCGCCAGTATCGCCAGCAGCATGAACACGGAGCCCGTCAGCGTGTAGAGGAAAAACTTGATCGCCGCATACTCCTTGCGCGGGCCGCCCCAGACGCCGATGAGGAAGTACATCGGGACGAGGGTGAGCTCCCAGAACACGTAGAAGAGGATGAGGTCGAGGGCGCAGAACACGCCGGTCATGCCGACCTCGAGGACGAGGAACCAGAAGAAGTACTCCTTGACCCGGTTCTCGATGCCGAGCGAGCCGACGAGCGCGATGACGCTCATGAAGGTCGTCAGGAGCACGAGCGGGTAGGAGAGCCCGTCCACGCCCATGAAGTACTGCACCCCGAACGAGGGAATCCAGGCGAGGCGCTCGACGAACTGCATCTCGTGCGTTCCGCGGCTGAACCCGGGGAGCATGGCCAGGGACGCGAGCAGGGCGATGCCCGCGAAGACGAAGGCGACCGTCTGAATAGCCCTCACTTTTTCCTTCGGGATGCACAGAATGATCAGCGCTCCGACGAGGGGCGCGAAAGTGACCAAGGTCAGCATGTTCATGTTGAGGAGTCTCCTAATTAGCGCGTCAGAATCAAGGTCGCCGCGAGGCTGAAGGCGATCGCGACGTACATCAGATATTCCTGGACCTGGCCGTCCTTGACGAGGCTGCGCAGGCCCACGCCGAGGTCGAGGGTCAAGCCGCCGAAGCCGTCCACGGTCCGGTCCACGAAAAGCGCGTCGACGAGGTTGCTGATCTCGGCGACGATGCGCATGAGCAGCCCCCAGCCGTCCACGAACACGCGGTCGACGACGTTCGCGTCGATCCAGTACGCGAGCGCGGCGGCCTTGTCGCAGAGGACGACGAGCAGGTCGAAGGCGTCGTCGAGGAACCATCGACGGTCGAGCAGGTGGAAGATCGGCGCGAAGGTCGTCTTGAGGCCGTCGGCGACCTCGTAGCGCGGGCCCTTATAGAGAACGAAGGCGAGGCCCATGGAGCCGAAGATCATGAACGGCAGGGCGAGATGCAGCCAGTGAGGAAGATGCCCCTCGTGGTGTTCGGCTTCCCCCGCCGCCTCGGCGTGCTCCGCCGCGGCCGCGCGGGCCTCGGCGACGGGCGCGTGGGCCTCGGCGACGGGCGCGGCCATCGCGGCGTGCGCGGCCGAGTCACCCTCGGCCGGCTTGGCTTCGGCCGGTTTCGCCTCGGCGGAAGCGGCCGCCGGGGCCTGCGCCGCCGTGATCGTCGGCTTGGCGAGCAGGCGGTAGACGAGCTCGTTGCGCTCGAGCATGTAGCCGGACACGAGCGCCAGGAAGGCGAGAAGGACGAGAGGTCCCGTGATCAGGAACGGCGACTCGTGCGCGTGATGGTATTTTTCGTGATCGCGGTCGTCGCCCCAGAAGGTCAGGATGAACAGGCGCGACATGTAGAAGGCGGTCATCAGCGCGGTGAACAGCATGATCCAGAAGATCGGCCGGTTCGCTTGGTAGATGTTGGCCAGGATCATGTCCTTCGAGTAGTAGCCCGAGGTGAACGGGACGCCGGCAATGGCGAAAATCGCGGCGAGCATCGTCACGAAGGTCACCGGCATCTTCTTCGACAGGCCGCCCATCAGGCGCATGTCGTTGGTGTGCACCGAGTGGATCACCGAGCCGGCTCCGAGGAACAGCAGGGCCTTGAAGAACGCATGGGTCGTCAGGTGGAACAGGCCGGCGGTGTAGCCGCCGACGCCGAGCGCGCACATCATGAAGCCGAGCTGGGAGACGGTCGAGAAGGCCAGCACGCGCTTGATGTCGTAGCTGACGAGCGCCATCGCGGCGGCGAGGAAGGCCGTGGCGCAGCCGATCCAGGCCGCGGCGAGCATCGCGTCGGGCGCGGCGAGAAACACGAAGTACAGGCGCGCCACGACGAAGATGCCGGCGGCGACCATGGTCGCCGCGTGGATCAGCGCCGAGCCGGGGGTAGGGCCTTCCATCGCGTCGGGCAGCCAGATGAAGAGCGGGAACTGCGCGGACTTGCCCATCGCGCCGAAAAGAATCCCGACCGCGATCACGGTCGCTACGGTCGGCGTCATGTATCCCTGATTGATGAACTGGTGGATCTGCGTGATCTGGAAGGATCCGACCTTCGCGAAGATGAACAGCAAGGCGAGGTAGAGGCCGGAGTCTCCGAGCTTGGTCGTCATGAAGGCCTTTTTTTGGGCCTCGGTGGGGCCGTCCTTCTCGAACCAGAAGCCGATGAGGAGGTAGGAGGACAGGCCCATGAGCTCCCAGCTCATGAAGCCGACGAGGATGTTGCTCGAGACGACGAGGCCGAGCATCGACGCCGTGAAGAACGAGACGAAGGCGAAGTACCGCTTGTAGCGGGTGTCCTCGTGCATGTAGGCGATCGAGTAGATCTGCACCATCAGGCTGACGAGCGTCACGACGACGAGCAGCAGCGCGGCGGGCCCGTCGATCAGCACGCCGATCGGCATGTCGTAAATGAAGGACTTTCCTCCGATCGAGGCCGCGAAGGAGAACCACTGCCAGTTGTGTTCGTACGGAAGCGGGACGCTTCCCCCCGCCACGGCCGACAGGATGGACAGCGAGAGGCCGAGGCAGATGGCCATCGCGCCGATGCCGATCCACGGCGCGGGCGAATGCGGGTCTTCCTTCGCGCCGAACATCATGATCAGCGAAGCGGCGAACGGTATCAGCGGAATCAGGTAGGCGTGTTCGATCATATCAGCCCTTGAGGAGATTGAAGTCTTCGGCGTACACGGTGTCCGTGCCGCGGTAGATCGCGAGCAGCAAAGCGAGGCCGACGACGATCTCGGCGGCGGCCACGGTCATCACGAAAAGCGCCAGCGCCTGGCCGGTCACCCCCTCGGGGCGCAGGAAGCGGTCGAAGGCGGCGAGGTTGATGTTGGCCGCGTTGAACATGAGCTCGATCGACATCAGGATCCCGATGATGTTGCGCCGGGTCAGCGCGCCGAATATGCCGATCAGGAACAGGAGCCCGGCGACGACCATGTAGTGCGCGAGGGTCAGGGGAGCGTTCATCGGGCGTTCTCCGTTCGGGTGAAGAAGACGGCCCCGAGCAGGGCCGCGAGCAGAACGAGGGAAATCAGCTCGAAGGGCAGCAGCCACTCGCTCATGAACAGGCGGCCGATGTCGTGCGTGCCGGGGCGCGTGGCGCCCAAGGCCACGGTCGCGGAGTGCAGACGCGCGACCTTGAACAGGCCGACGGCGGCGACGCCGCAGACGAGCAGCGCGGCCATCCAGCGCTCGTTGACCTGGCGCAGGTGCAGGTCCGACGCTCGGCCGAGCAGCATGACGACGAACATCACGAGCACCGCGATGCCGCTGACGTACACCATGATCTGCGCGCCGAAGAGGAAGTCCGCGCCGAGGGAGGCGTAGAGACCGGCCACTCCGGCCAAAGACAAGCCGAGGAACAGCGAGGAGTGCACCGTGTTGCGGTGCAGGACCACGGCCAGGGCGGAGGCCAAGGTCAGGGTCGCCAATGAGTAGAAAACGATTTGATCGAGCATCTAGCTTCTCCGGGGTTGGACTTCGTGGAAGCTGACCTGGCCTTCGGGGTCCTTGAAGTCCTGGGCCTTGCGGTCGAAGTACTTTCCGATGAACGGGAAGTCCTTCTTCCAGCAGCGCACCATCTCGTCGCGCTTGACGAAAATCACTTCGTAGTCGAGGGAGTGCCAGACGGACTTGGGCTTCGTCGGGCAGGCCTCCTCGCACAGGCGGCAGAAGTTGCACTTGCCGAAGTCGATCGAATACCACTCCACCTTCGCGATCTTCTTGCCCGCCTCGTTCTTGGCGTTCTCGAGGGCGATGACGTTGGACGGGCAGGCCTTCACGCACAGGTTGCAGGAGATGCAGGTCTGAGCATCGAAGAGCAGCGCGCCGCGGAACATCTCGAAGGGCACGAGCTTCTCGTCCGGATAGTGCACCGTGACGGCCGGCTTGAACATGTACTTGAGCGTGATCCAATGGCCCTGGAGGATCGCCTTGGAGTTGCCGAAAATCTTCGAGAAGTAGTTGATCATCATTTTAGCCAGAACGCGAGATAGAGTCCGGCGATCGCGATGTTCACGAAGCTCCACGGGAGCAGGAACTTCCACGTGAAGTCCATGAGCTGGTCCACCCGGAAGCGCGGCAAGGTCCAGCGAATCCACAGGAAGACGAACATCATCAGCATCGCCTTGCCCAGCATCCACATCCAGCTGGGAATCAAGGTGAAAGGGGCTGCGTTTATAGGAGAGGCGCCGCCGCCCAGGAAGAACGTCGCCAGCAGGAACGACCCGAGCAGGACGTAGGCGTACTCGGTCAGGAAGAAGATGGACCACTTCATGCCGGAGTACTCGGTGTGGAAGCCGCTGACGAGCTCGGACTCGGCCTCGGGGATGTCGAAGGGCGTGCGGTTCGTCTCGGCGACCGACGCGATCAGGAAGATCACGAAGGCGAGCTGCCCCACCACGGGATAAAAAATAAACCAGCGCGGGATGACGCCGTGCCAGTACCCGGCCTGCGCGTTGGCGATGACCTGAAGGTCGAGCGAGCCGGAGAACATGAGAACGGGCACCACGGAGAAGCCGCGAGGCAGCTCGTAGCTGACGATCTGCGCAGCACCGCGCAAGCCTCCCAGCAGCGAGTACTTGTTGCCCGACGCCCAGCCCGCCATCACGATGCCGATCACCGAGATGCCGGCGAAGGCGAAGATGTAGAGCGTGCCGATGTCGAGCTTGGCGGCCGACATGCCGTCGCCGAACATGACGGGCGCGAACGCGATGATGCAGGGCGCGATCACGATGCCCGGGGCCAGCGCGTGGACCCACTTGTCCGCGGCGGCCGGCGTGATGTCTTCCTTAAGAAGAAGCTTGATGCCGTCGATCGCGGTCTGGGCCCAGCCGTGGAAGTTCCAGCCCTTCGGGCTTCCCGCGTAGGTCGGCCCCACGCGCGTCTGGATGTGGGCCGAGATCTTGCGCTCCCACCAGATCGACCAGAGGCCGTTGATGAGGATGACGTGCAGGACGAGGATGACCTTGATCACGACCCAGACGGATTCGGCGGCCATGGGCGGCAGGCCCTTGGCCGCGGCGAAGGAGACGAGCAGGTCGTAGAACTTGTCCCCCCACTTCGCGAACTCGCCGATAACTCCGCCGGTGAGGGCGAGCCCGAGGAATATGCCGGCGAGCATGCCCGCGCCCCACCGGTAGCCGGGGCGGGACCAGCGGTTGGCGAACACCTCGGTGGGCCAGGTGGAGAAGCGATTCTCGATGAGACGGCCGTTCTTGCGGTTGAGCACGGGCTCGGGCGGAACGTATTTCGGGGCCGCCGGCTTCGGGGCCGCCGGCGTGGGGGCGGCGGCCGCGGCGGGCGCGGCGGGCGCGGCGGGCGCCGCGGCGACGGGCTCGGGAGCCTTGGCGGCCTCCGGGGCTTTGGCCGCTTCAGGGGCCTTGGCGGCTTCCGGGGCCTTGGGCGTTTCGTGCTTCTTCTTGTCGTCGGGGTTGGGCTTCTTGGCGGTCATGTTAGCGGTCCACCTCGCCGAGGACGATGTCGATGGAGCCGAGGAGGGCGATCACGTCGGAGACCTTCATGCCGACCAGCTTTTCCTGGAGCATCGCGAGATTGATGAACGACGGAGCGTGCACGTGCATGCGGAAGGGCGAGATGCCGCCGTCGGAGGCGACGTAGATGCCGAGATCGCCGCGCGCGCCTTCGACGTGCGCGTAAGCCTCGCCGGCCGCGGGCTTGGGGATCTTCGCGACGCCGGGCGCCATGAACGGCCCGGCGGGGAGATTGGCGATCGCTTGCTCGATGATCCGCAGCGACTGGCGCATTTCCTGCACGCGGCAGAAGTAGCGGTCCCAGCAAGAGCCGGTCTTCCCGAGGGGCACGTCGAACTCGTAGTTCTCGTAGCCGCTGTACGGATCGGATTTCCGCACGTCGTGGTTGACGCCCGAGCCGCGCAGGTTCGGGCCGGACAGCGCCCAGCCGACCGCCTCCTCGGGGGTCACGATCCCGACGCCCTGCGTGCGGGCCATGAAGATCGGGTTGTAGGTCAGGAGCGTGTCGTACTCGTCGAGGCGGGGCTTGAAGTACTCGACGAACTCCGTCGTGCGCTTGAGCCACTCCGGCGAAACGTCCGTCATCACGCCGCCGAGGCGGATGTAGTTGTAGGTCAGGCGCGCGCCGCAGAGCATCTCGAAGAGATCGAGAACCATCTCGCGCTCGCGGAAGGCGTAAAGAAACGGCGTCAACGCGCCGAGGTCGATGCCGTAGGTCCCGAAGAACAGGAGGTGCGAGGCGATGCGGTTCATTTCGCACATGATCACGCGCAGGGCGTCGGCGCGCGGGGTCGCCTTGACGCCCATGAGCTTCTCGGCGGCGAGGCAGAAGACCAGATTGTTGGGCATCGCCGCGACGTAGTCCCACCGGTCGGTGAGCACGACGCAGTGGTGGTAATTGCGCAGCTCGGCGAGCTTCTCGGTGCCGCGGTGCAGGTAGCCGATGTCGGGCACGGCCTTGACGATGACCTCGCCGTTGATCGTGAGGCCGATGCGCAGCACGCCGTGCGTGGACGGATGCTGGGGGCCGAGGTTGATGAAGAGCTGGTCGCTCTTGAGCCCCTCGGGGCGGGCGGCCGCGTCGGCGGCGGGAGTCAATGCATTACTCATCGTAGCGGTCCTTGACGTGGGCGTAGTCTTTGCGCAGGGGGTGGCCCTGGGTGAAATCGGGTGTTAGGATCTTCGTCAAATTCGGATGCCCTTCAAAACGGACGCCGAGGAGGTCGAACGTCTCTCGCTCCTGCCAGTCCGCGCTCTTGAACAGGGGCGTGAGGCTCGGGACGCTGACGTTCTCGCGAGGCTGCTCGAGGCGCACGAACACCCGCGCGCGCTCCTTGATGGAGAAGAACACGTACATCAGGTCCATCACCGGGCGGTACGGGTAGCCGGCCGTGGGGGCGGACTCGATCTGCGGCGTGGCCCCCTCGGGAAGGAAGGGGTTGAAGTTCGCCTGGCGGATGTAGCCCTTCATATCCACCGGGCCGAGCAGGTCGGTCGCGGTGACCGTCTCGAGCATGTCGAACGAAGCGGACTTCAGCCACTCGGCCATCGGCGCGAGGTCGTCCTTCGAGTTGAGGCGAACGGTCAGGTAATCCTTGACCTGAACCGCGGCTTTCTCGATCTTGGGAAACTTCCCCTGGATTTTGGCGAACAGCTCGTCGTTGGTCATAAATTTATGCGTTTATGTCGCGGCTGCCCTTTTCCTGCTGGGCCGTCGCGAGTCCCTTCTTGAGCGACATCTTGGCGATCTTTTCCTGGAGCTTGACGACCGCGTACTGCAGCGCCTCGGGGCGCGGCGGGCAGCCCGCGATGTAGATGTCGACGGGGACGATCCGGTCCACGCCCTTGAGGACGGAGTAGGAGTCGTAGTACGGGCCGCCGCAGTTGGCGCAGGAGCCCATCGAGATCACGAAGCGGGGCTCCGGCATCTGGTGGTAGATCTCAAGGATCGGATCGGCCATCTTCTTGCAGACGGTGCCGGCGACGATCATGACGTCGGCCTGGCGCGGGCTCGCGCGCGGGATGACGCCCATCCGGTCGAAGTCGAGGCGCGACGCGTAGGAGGCCATCATCTCGATGGCGCAGCAGGCGAGGCCGAAGGTCATCGGCCACAGCGACTGCCTGCGTCCGAGGTCGATGAAGTAATCCGAGGTCGTCAGGAGGAGCTCCCCTCCCGGCAGGCCCTTGGTCAGTCCCGGCAGCTTCTCGAGAATCATGGCCATAGTTTATTCCCAGCTCAGGGCGCCCTTGCGCCACGCGAACGCGAGGCCCAGCAGCAGGATCGCGATGAAGACGCCCATTTCCACGAGGGCCAGCCGGCCGAGCTCGCGCGCGGTCACGGCCCACGGGTAGACGTAAAGGACTTCGACGTCGAACAGCACGAAGAGCAGCGCGAAGACGTGGAAGCGGAGGTTGAGCTTGACCTCGGTCGAGCCGACCGCGGGGATGCCGCACTCGTAGGTGCTTTCCTTCCGGGCGTACGGGACGCTCGGGCGCAGGAGCTTGGCCGCGCCGAGGGTCACCGCGGCGAAGCCGACGGCGACGACGACGAAGGCGTAGACGACGGCGTAGGCGCTCATCATTTCGCTTTCCTCTGTATAAGAACTTTGAAGACCTCTCCCATCCCTTCCGGGTGGATGAGGGTCTTGAGCTTGGCGCGCTCGCGGTAGGCGGCGGAATCGTCGCCGGCGGCGGCCGAAATCCAGTCGAGCATCCCGCCCTCGATCATGAATTTAGACAGGCTCTCGTAGGACTCGAGCCCGAGATTCGCGCGGTACCCCGCGGCGATCAGCGCTTCGAAGTCCACGGAGGCGGTGAGATCTCGCGCCCCGGGCTCGCGCGTCAGCTCGGTCTCGACGGCGTGGCGGTGGAACGCGCGCGGCGGATTGGCGGTCCCGGCGGCGAAGCGCTTGCCGTAGTCGATGGAGAGGATGAAGCCTTCCTCGACGCGGCTCGCGGCGGCGGCGATCCAGGCCTTGGCTTCGAGCCCGACGGCGTGGCGCGCGCCTTCCTCGAGGAAGCCGGTCATCGCGGCGGCGGGCGCTTCGAGCTCGGGAC